>WGDB01000001.1 GCA_015493495.1 Helicobacteraceae bacterium
CCTCATTGTTACCCACCTTGTATGCTTCACTCTGCTGCTCTCCATAACGGTTGAAGCTTCGCGAGAGCTTGAGGTCTCCATCTGTGACAAAGAGCGCTTGTGCGTTGTCATGGTCTCTGACTATGTCGTAGTTGCTTGTCTGTATGAGCTTACCTTCTGCATTGCAAAGATTGTTGAAGTAATCTAGGTTTTTACGTGATGGTAGGCGCAATACCGTTTCCTCTTACTTGAATTCTAATGTACTTGATTTTCTAAATATTGAGCGTTGCGGTAGTAGATTGTTACCAGAGCTTTTTTTAAAGTTTTGGAGATGTCAGGCAAATTACATTCGCCAATTCTAAAAATAAGTGCAATTTTTTGAAAGCAGTTGAAAAAGTATTAGCAAGCTAAATCGCTATTACACTAAGTACTAGGTACCACTTTTAAAAAAGTGTAGTTCTTTAAATCAAGTAAAAGTTTGTATTTTAGGGGTTTTTTAGGGGTGTTTAAAAGTAGTGGTGGAGGACCAGGGATTCGAACCCTGGGAGGCGTTAACCTCGCCGGTTTTCAAGACCGGTACATTCGACCAACTCTGTCAATCCTCCATGTAAGTGTAACAATAAAAAGAGTGGAGGTGCCACCCGGATTTGAACCGGGGATAGCAGCTTTGCAGGCTGCGGCCTTACCACTTGGCGATGGCACCACTCTTAATGGTGCCCGGAACCGGACTTGAACCGGTACAGTGTTACCACCGAGGGATTTTAAGTCCCTTGCGTCTACCAATTTCGCCATCCGGGCATAATACCAAATACAATCGTCAACACTTTAAAAAACTTTCTTGCGAAAACTTTGTAAAGTGTTTAAATGGAGCGGGAAACGAGGTTCGAACTCGCGACCCCGACCTTGGCAAGGTCGTGCTCTACCGCTGAGCTATTCCCGCACTCCGACGTTGTAGGGCGGAAGTATAGCAAGTTTTTTTACACTTGTAAAGGCTTTTTGTATGAAATTTAAAATTTTCATCTAATTTATTAAAGAGATACTTGTTTTCGCTATAATCTCAAGACTTAAATAAACTATATAAAGGTATTTCATTATGCGCAGTGATACTATCAAAAGAGGTTTTGACAAAACACCTCACCGTTCATTACTTAGAGCTACAGGTCTTAAAGACGAAGATTTCGATAAACCATTTATTGGGGTTGCCAATTCTCACATTGACATTATTCCTGGGCACTTTTTTCTTCAAGAGTACGGCCGTATTGTAAAAGAGGCGATTCGTGAAGCAGGTGGTGTGCCATTTGAGTTTAACACTATTGGTGTTGATGATGGTATTGCAATGGGTCATGATGGTATGCTGTACTCTCTTCCTTCTCGTGAGTTGATCGCGGACTCTATAGAGACAGTTATGAATGCTCACAAGCTAGATGCATTGATCTGTATCCCTAACTGTGACAAAATCGTTCCAGGTATGTTAATGGGTGCTTTACGTGTTAACGTTCCTACGATCTTTGTCTCTGGTGGTCCTATGCAAGCAGGTCACAAGGCTGATGGTACGCCTATTGATCTTTCAACGGCTTTTGAAGCGGTTGGTGAACATGCTGAAGGTAACATGACTGATGAAGAGCTGTATGAGATAGAGTGTGAAGCCTGTCCAAGTGGTGGTTCATGTTCAGGTATGTTTACTGCTAACTCCATGAACACATTATGTGAAGCGATGGGTGTGGCACTACCGGGTAATGGTACTGTTCTTGCTATGACACCTGAGCGTATAGCAATGGTTAAGGTGGCAGCAAAGCGCATCGTTGAGATGGCAAAAAGTGAAGACCCAAAATGGAAGATGCGTAACATCTTGAATGCGGATGCTATCAATAATGCCTTTGTTATCGACATGGCAATGGGTGGTTCTTCTAACACAGTTTTACATCTTTTAGCGATTGCAAAAGAGGCTGAAGTAGACTTCGATATTACTCAGATCAATGAGATCGGTAAGCAGGTCTCTCATATCGCCAAGATCTCTCCATCTCTTTCTACGGTACATATGGATGATATCAACCGTGCAGGCGGTGTTAATGCCGTGATGAAAGAGGTGAGTAAACGTGGAGATGTCTTCCGTACTGATGTTCTGACTGTAACAGGCGAGACACTTGCTGAACGTATTAAAGATGCAGATATTAAAGACAGTGATATCATTCACACTAATGATAAGGCATTCTCTCCAGTAGGAGGTCTCTCTATCTTGTTTGGTAACCTTGCCGAAGAGGGTGCGGTTGTTAAAACAGCAGGTATTACACCTAACATGCGTCAGTTCAAGGGTACAGCGGTCTGTTTTAACTCCCAGCAAGAAGCGATCGCTGGGATTATGAGCCATAAAGTGGAAGCTGGTAATGTTGTCGTTATCCGTTATGAAGGACCAAAAGGTGGACCGGGTATGCAAGAGATGCTTGCACCGACTTCACTGATCATGGGTATGGGTCTTGGTGAGAGTGTTGCACTGATCACTGATGGTCGTTTCTCAGGAGCGACACGTGGTGCGAGTATCGGTCACGTCTCTCCAGAAGCTGCTGAAGGTGGTCTTATCGCATTGATAGAAGATGGTGATGAGATCGAACTTGATGTTGACAGTCACTTGTTACAGCTTAATGTAGAAGGTGAAGAGATAGAACGTCGTCGTCTTCACTGGGTACCAGTGAAAAAAGATATTCCTTCTAAATGGTTAAAGCGATACTCTTTACTAGTCTCCAACGCATCAAATGGTGCAGCCTTAAAAACTGAGTTATAATAAAAATTCCAGCTTCGGCGCGATTTGCACCGGGGTTCACCTCTCAACGTACCGATGTGCGTCTTCGGGTTCACCCCGGCACAACTCACACCAAATCTGAAACTTTTATGACCTCTCGAGCTTAACGCGACATTGATTCTACTAAAAACTTTTAACTATACTTGATGTGTAAACTCTGGCACAATCTTTTTCAAATACTTTATTTTGTCCTCTGCCTCTAAAAGTGCTTCAATATCAGCTTCTAACTGTTTTATCTCATATTGTGTAGGGTTGGCGATGCAGATAGAGCTGTACTCTGTTTTTTTCTCACTCTCATCTATAAGAAGCTCTTCGTACAGTTTTTCACCTGGACGCAGACCTGTAAAACTTATCTCTACCTCTCCCTCTTTGCCATAGAGTTTTATCATCTGTTGGGCGAGGTCTATGATCTTGACAGGTTCTCCCATATCGAGGATGAAAAGCTCATTTCCTTTGGCGATAGAGGCGGCTTGCAAAACGAGTTGGCAGGCTTCGGGGATAAGCATAAAGTAGCGGGTCATCTCTTTGTCGGTGACGGTGACCGGACCACCTGCTTCGATCTGCTGTTTGAATTTAGGGATGACACTGCCTGAACTTCCCAGAACATTACCAAAACGCACAGCAACGATCTCTGTCTCTTTGGCATCTACATTTTGGGCATAAAGCTCACCAATACGTTTGGTGGTACCCATGACATTAGTAGGACGTACGGCCTTGTCTGTGGAGATGATGACCACTTTTTGTACCTTATGCTTAATACTGAGGTCTATGACATTTTTTGTACCCAAGATATTATTGGTGATTGCTATATCGACATTCTCTTCACAGAGGGGAACATGTTTGTAAGCCGCTGCATGAATAACGATGTCGATAGCTTGTTCACTAAAGAGTTTTTCTAATGAGGCGTAGTTGCTAACTGAACAGAGGGCATGGATAGCTTCTGGAAGCTTTTCAGAGATCTGATAGAGGTTAAACTCACTGTTGTCCACTAAAGTCAAAGAGGCAGCACCAAACTTTTCGCACTGAAGGGTGATCTCTGAACCGATACTTCCGCCTGCCCCGGTTATAAGTACGTTTTTGCCTTTTATAAAGGCAGCGATGGCCTGAGTGTCAAGATCTTGAGGATGGCGGGCAAGCAGGTCTTCAATGGAGAGGTCTTCAAGTTTTTCATGTTGGGAACCGAGGAGTTTGGCCTGTTTTATCTCTTGTATGCCGGCATCACTGAGGCGTTTAAACAGAGACTTGAGCTTGGCTTGGGGGAGTTCGGCTGTGATGATAGCTGCGGTAGCATTAAGTGTGAGAATTTTCTCTTCAAGAGCTGTGCCAGGATAGACCTTGACATTGTGTATATAGGTGTTGACAGCACCTCGGTTTTCATCCAATATGGCGAAGGTAGCAACAGGAAAGTAGTCGAGTTCACCGTTTAGGGCACTTTTGATGATGGTTGCAGAACGTTGGTTGACACCGAGTATAAGGGTAGGTTTCAAGCTGCGTAGCTGGTTTTGTTCCAGTAAAAGTCGTTTAGAGACCCTTAAGCCTCCTATAAGTGCTAAAGAGAGCAAAAAATCGATGGCGATGACACTTCTGGGAAAAGGGGTGAGACTTTCTGAAAAAAGATAGAGTGTAAGGCCAAAAAGTGTATATGCCACAAGATGTGCTTTTACAATGTTTTTAGACTCTGTAATACTGAAAAATCTCCAGATGATGTTGTAGGTCTTAAAAAAGATAAGCGTGAGGACTTTAAAACTGATCAGTATGATAAAAATGGTAAAAAAAGGCTCTAAAAAGCGACTGGGGATCTCAAAGTTGAAACGTAAAAGATAAGCAAGGTAAA
Source organism: Helicobacteraceae bacterium (assembly GCA_015493495.1). Taxonomy (GTDB): domain Bacteria; phylum Campylobacterota; class Campylobacteria; order Campylobacterales; family Sulfurimonadaceae; genus Sulfonitrofixus. The sequence continues at coordinate 4,611 of WGDB01000001.1, forward strand.
ACGATGCCACGGAGAGTATGATATCTGTCAACAGAAAAAAAAGTATACGTTTGAAAGCTGTAGGGTGAAGAAGTTTATGCATTACAAACCGACTTTATAATTTTACAGACACGTTGAACATCACTCTGTTGCATCTGCGTTCCGCTAGGAAGACAGAGACCCTCTTCAAAAAGCTTTTGTGAAGTACCGTTTTGCAAAGAGAGTGCATCTTTGAAGAGAGGTTGCATGTGCATCGGTTTCCAAAGTGGACGACTCTCTATGTTCTCTTCCTCTAAGGCCTTTTGTACCTTGGTATAGTCTGTTCTCACAAAAGTGACGGTAGTCAACCAACGGTTACCGCTACTGTTAGGCAGTTCAGGCATAAAATGGATCTCTTCTACTGACCCGAGCTCTTTTTGGTACCATAAAAAGACTTCTCTTGCCTGTGTGACACGTTCTTGAAGTACTTCCATCTGTGCTACACCAATGGCGGCGACAATATTGCTCATGCGGTAGTTGTATCCATAGGTAGTATGTTCATAGTAAGGGGCATCATCTTTAGCCTGAGTGGCGAAGAAACGGGCCCGATCGATCCACTCTGGGTTGGATGAGACCAACATGCCTCCACCGGAGGTCGTTAAAAGTTTGTTCCCATTAAAGGAGTAGATACCAAAGTCACCAAAGGTACCGCTCTGCTGCTCTTCATAGCGTGCACCAAGACTCTCTGCGGCATCTTCTATGAGATAGATCTGATGCTTTTTACAGATAGCTACAATCTTTTTAATGTCGGCCATCTGTCCATAGAGATGGGTCAGGATCAGTGCTTTTGGTTTTTTAGGCGCTTGCGTGATGGCTGTTTCTAAAAGTTCAGGGTCAAGGTTCCAGCTTGCAAGATCGGCATCAACAAAATAGGGGGTGGCGTTTTGGTAAAGGATGGGTGAGACGGATCCGATAAAGGTAAAAGTAGAGGCCAATACAATGTCTCCTTCACCAATACCCAACACACGAAGGGCCAAATGTATAGCGGCAGTACCACTGGTTGTTGCGAGGGCATGAGCACTGCCGGTGGCGTTTTGGATAGCTGCCTCAAAACGGTTTAGAAAGGGGCCAATAGGTGCGATGTAGTTGCTCTGAAATGCTTCAGCAATATAGTGCTGTTCTTTGCCACTCATATGGGGTGGAGAGAGAAATAAACGTGTGCTCATGATAGCTCTTTTCTAACGGTAGCAGGAACACCTGCTGCCATGACATGGTCTGGAATATTGTGGATCACACTGCTGCCTGCAGCGATCGTGGTGTGTGCACCGATGGTAATACCTTGGATGATGGCACTGCCTATACCTATATGGGTAAAGTCTCCAATACTGACATTTCCGCCAAGTGCGACTTGTGGACTAAGATGTACAAAGTCTCCAAGTTGTGCCTCATGTTCTACACAGCTGTGGCTGTTTATGATGGCTGCTATACCAACAGCAGCTTCTGCATTGATAACGGCAAGGGGCATAACAACACTGCCTTCACCTAAATAACAGTTATCTGCGATAATGGAAGAAGGGTGGATCAAAGTGGCGATCTTACACTGTTTTTCTTTTAATTTCAGGTAGACCTTCTGACGGGCAGTATTGTTACCAATTCCCAATGCAACCGGTATATGGGGATCTGTTTGTAAAAATGTCTCAAAAGTCATAGCGTCTGCATCGGGTGCATCATCGATCCATAAGATCTTTTGATAACCTGAGGCTAAGGCGATTTGTCTGATGACTTTACCATGGCCACTTTGGCCATAGATCGCTAAGATGTCAGTTGTTGGCATTAAACTTCTCCACAGTGGCATGACCCTCTTGTGAAATGTCTGAACGTCTGATGATCTTTTGCAGGGTCATCATGATGATCTTTAGGTCCAGTTTCCACGAGATATGTTCAACATAGTATACATCAAGCTCAAACTTTTTTTCCCAAGTAATTGCATTGCGACCATTGACCTGGGCCCAACCTGTAATACCAGGTGTGACTTTGTGACGTTTTTTTTGTGTCTCATTATAAAGCGGTAGGTACTCTGTTAAAAGTGGACGGGGCCCGATAAAGCTCATCTCACCTTTTAGGACATTTAAAAGTTGTGGGAGTTCATCGAGACTTAAAGAGCGGATGAACTTTCCCAGTGGAGTGAGTCTCTCTTCGTCAGGCAAAAGTTCACCTTTACTGTCTTTTTGATCATTCATCGTACGAAATTTGTAGATGGTAAAGGGTTTTTCATCTTTACCGGGGCGCTCTTGCTTGAAAAGTATGGGAGTACCTAGCTTTATACGGATCAAGAGTATCAGAACCAGAAGAAGAGGAGAAAGCAGAGTCAGCAGTAGCAGTGCGCCCAAGCGATCCAAGAGCGGTTTAAACAGACTGCGATACATCATTTAGATCTTGACGCGGAAGATCTTGGACGCTGGGGTCAAAACAACAGGCTCAAAGAGATCATGGTCATAGTTCTCAAAGACAAACATCTGTATGAAGTTTGAGTTGAGGTACTCACTATCCAAGATCAGGAAACGATGATAGGACTCAAGATAGATAATGGAAATACGGGACATTGGTGAGATACTTTGACGGTTGACAACGATCTTACCTTGTTGGTTATACCCCACCTTTATAAATTCACCTAAAGGTATTTTTTGAGCACCTATCTGGATCTTACCTTCTTGTTTCAAAAGCGCAATTCCGTTGCCAAAATTAATGCTGTTTTTGGTGTCATTAAAACGTTGTGCACTGTAGAAGAAGGGTTTACTCAAAGGACGGCCTGTGGTGAGATCGAGGTTGGAAAAGATCTTGACGGTTGGCAAGATGTCAAACATACGCATCGGAAGATATAAAAAGACCTCTCGAGACTTCTTTGGCAACTCAACAGATCCATAACGCAGGTTCTCCAAATAGGCACTGACATCTATTTGGTCTTTTTGGTGGTTTTTAAACAATGTGTCTGCAACTACCGAGTAGTTAGAATCCACATAGGTCTCGATAGCTATACGAGAGAGTCTTGCGGCCTCTTTTTGAGAGGTACTAAGTAAGATCTCTGAGACTAGGAAGTTATCGTGGTTATGCTTTCCTCCATCAATCAGTGTGTTTTTCTGACCGTAGTACCATAGGGGATAACCATAATCCCACCATGTCACGATGTAGTCTTTGTCTGAACCTATTTTAGAGAGACGATCAAGGGCAGCAACTTCAGGTTTGGAGAAGACAGTAGGTACTTTGTAGCCTAAGATATGGGTGATGTTGGGATAGATGACCACTGCGGTCATGAGTGCGATAAATCCCAAACGAAGTGAAGGTTTGTTGATGTAGCGGGCTATGAAGTAGAAGAGGTAAACAATACTCAGTGCCGCAACCGGTACTGCATAAACAGTAAAACGAAGACCACCCCAAAGTGAAAAGACACCAATACCGATCAGTGGCAGTGCCAAGATGAAACCACGGTGACGGATGACCAGGATAATATAACCTGCAAGTGCTGCAATAACACCTAAAGATGAGCCAATAATACGGTTGGCCATCGTCTCAAAAGGAATGGTTCCTGCTTCACGAACGGTCTGTGCTACCTCATAGAACTTTAATCCGCCACTTTCGTCAACGCCACGGAAGACATAAGTGGAAAACTTTGCCCAGATAAGGTTAAAGACATTGCCGGTATATAAAAAGAGCAGTACTGTTGCCAGTGCAATAAGGATGAGTTTGGAACGTTCTATTTGAGCCCGAGAGAAGAAAAGGTAAAGTCCCACGATCAGTACCAGTTTAAACCAGACAGGAATACCCATGAGTGCGATAGAGATCAAGATAGTAGACTCATATGTGAAGTTCTCTTTACGGTGGAAAAGGAACATATAGCCTATATAGAGCAGACCCATAGCGTAGATCAGAGAGAGGCCTGAGTCATATAAAAATGGATAGATCATAATAGTCAAAGATGAAAGAAGCATAAAGATACGTTTCTCTGTCTCCAGTGTTGCAAGCAGGAAATAGAGAATAAACATTGGCATCATTGCAGAGAACATGTCCGTATCATAATAGCCGGTCATAGTACGGTTATAGTAACTCCAGGCGATAGAACCGATCAGTGCTGCCATAAAACCAAACAGGGCAGAACCATATAGTCGGCCGATCAAGATCATAGGAATGACCACCAAACTTGAGATGACCGAGGGGAGGTAGAGTATGACGGTATCAAGAGAAAATGGGGTGATTTTGGTCAACATCACTGTAAAAAAGATAACACCGGAGGAGAGCCAGTCGGGAAGTCGGGGGTTGGAGAGATGGAGTCCTTCAAGAACCTTTTGGGCGGCAGTAGCGAAGTAGTATCCATCATTGGTGTTGATCATAAGCTGATCATTCCAGTAAAAATTCTCCATGTCTCCCATCTGTATAACCCATATAAGGCGGATCGCATAAGAGAACGCATAAGCGATGATCATGTAGAGCAAGGCTCTGTTGAGTTGGTTATTTCCGAGGTCAATTTTGTTCATAATGGAGTTGGGCCTTTATAAGTGCAGATTCAAATTGGGTAGCGATGACAGGTATTGAAAAATGTTGTGAAACATAACGTAATCCATTGTCACCCATAGTCTTTTGTGTTTCTTTAGTGGCATTATATAGTGTTCGTATCGCTTTTACAATATCATTAGCGTCATCTGGAAGGGTTTGTATGCCCGCTTGTGCGATTTCTACAGGATTTTCTTCTATATTGGTGGCAAAAACAATAGGTTTTGCAGCTGCCATATAGTCAAAAAGCTTGTTCATGCTCATGCCAAAACGATAAAGTGGAATGTCTTTAAGGGCAAGAAAAAAGGCATCTGCTTCGAGTAAAAGTGCTGGTATCTCTGTCTTTGGAACCGGAGGTAAGAAAGTGATGTTGTCAAGGTCGGCGGCTTGCTGTTTGAGTGTTTCGAGTTTTGGACCACTTCCCACTAACGTGATATGGATCTGATGGATCTCTTTAAGATAGCGTGCTGCTTCTATCAGTGGTTCAAGATTGTTGGCAAGACCTAGGGTCCCAGTGTAGAGAAGATTAAACTTTGAGGGATTCAAGTGATGTGAGGGAAAACCCTTTTCAAAAGGTGTCAAGTCAACACCATTTGAGATCCAGTGAATCTTTTGAGCCTCTATTGCAAACTTCTTAATATGTTGGTCTGCTTTGGGAAGCAGTGTGATGATGGCATCTGCTTTACGATAAAGAAAGGGCTCTAACCAGCCTAGCAGTAAAACAAAAGGGTGGTACTTGGAGACACCGAGGTCGATCAGGGTCTGTGGCCAGATGTCACGTACCTCCATGACAAAAGGAACTTTATATTTTTGTGCCAATCTATAGGCACCATAAACGGCAAAGAGATGGACGGATGAGCCGACAATGATCTCTGGAGGTGTTAATGACATAGTAGAGATGTTGTGCAACTTTTTAGTGAAGTCGAGCATATTTAAAACACGTCCTATTCCATTGCCTTTGTAGGGACGGGTCTTGATCCAGATAAAATTTATGCCGTCTATTGTCTCTAAAAGCATCTTTTTACCTTCTGGGTACTGTTTCATCTCCTGATTACTGACATAATGAAAACTTGCCGCAACAATAGTGACGCGATGCCCTTTTTTGATCAGCTCTTTGGCCAGATCATAGTGACGGGTACCTCCGGAGTGCTGGGGTGTCAAAGCGTAGTGGTTGATAAGCCAGATATTCATGAGAGAAGCTCTTGGTAGAGTTGTAGGAGCTTCTGTTCTTCATGGACCCAGTTAAAGGTACTCATAGCGGCCTCTTTTCCAACTTCGCCCATTTTTTCTGCTGCTTTCTGGTTGTCTAACAGCTCTGTGGTCGCTTCAGCAATAGCTTGTGGGTCGAGAGGATCCACAAAAAGGGCACAAGGATAGGCTGCAAGAAGCTCTCTATAGAGAGGAAAGTCCGAGGCGATGACTGGAATACCCGCTGCCATATACTCGAACATCTTGACAGGAAGTGCTTCAAGGTAGCTAGGAGTAGGGTGGAGTGTCACGAGACCTATTTTTACTTTTTTAAGGACCCTCGCTACCTCTTCTCTCGAGACAAACCCATGATAGATGACATAAGACCAACCATCGAGTGCTTTGGCTTTTTGTTCAAGTGTATGGGGTCTAAAGTCACCACAGAGATCAAGTGGAACTTTTGAGATACTCAAAGCTTCTATGATCTCAAGAACCCCACGGCTCTCAGCAAGTGAACCTACATGACAGACACGATCTTCTCGCTCTTGCCAGGGTACTGTATTAGCGAGTTCTGTGAGTATGGGATAGTTGGCGACTTGCACACTGCGTGGGTGTTGTTTGGAAAAATTTCTGTTCATAATAGGTGTTGGGGTGATTAGAGCATCGAACTTGGCACAGGCATGGTTTTCATAGAGACGGTAGAGCGCAGAGAATAGCTGTTTGCTGAACCCATTGAGGTAGGGTTTGGCAAGGATCTGCTTGGGGACATCCTCATGGATGTCGAAGATCACTTTTTTGCCTGTTTTTTTGAGCTTGAGTGCCACCGGTATAAGTTCCGGGTCATGAAAGTGGTAAAGGTCACTTTCAAGAGCACGTGCTCTGTTGTAGACTCTTTTAACTGTGTCAGTCATACGAGAAAGCCGTCCTCCTTTTTGAGGACCAACATCAAGGATCTCAACACCGTCTTTTTGCTCATCACCTTTTCCATCAGCTACGATTAGTGAGACCTTGTAGTATTCAACACCAGCCAAGGAACAACACTCTTTGACAAAGATCCGTGTGTCATAACGGGGATGGGCTGAGGTGAGGTGGGTGATGTTAACAGTTTTCATAGGTATTGCTCCAGGAGGTGATGTTGTTTGTCCAGCTGGAGAGCTTATAGATGATCTCTCGATTTGTCTGTAGTTGTGCTCTTTTAGTGTGATATTGTGCGATAGCGTCTGTTAAGGTTTTGGGAAGGTCGTCTATCTGATCGATTTTAAGATAACTGATGCCTTCTCTATCAAAAAGTTCATAAGGCAACCAACTGCCAGTGATGACGAGGTTATCTGCATATAAAAACTCTTGCATACTTCCTGAAAAACTATCGGTCTCTAACACATTGATCATAATGTCTGAAGCCAACTTAATGGCAGCATTGTCATCGGTATACAAAAATTCTTCTAAAGTCAGATAATTGAGACTACTCTTTTGTAAACGCTGTTTTACACGCGCTTTATGACTTGCATTGCCATAAGTCAAAGGAAAGATGAACTGGAGTTGTTCCAAGATCGTTGGTTCCAAGGTCTCCAAGGCGGTGATCATCTTGAAGTGTTGTTGCCCCGATGTAGAATTATAGCCACAGGTGACAGTGATCTTGTCTGTGGCATAGCCAAGGTGATTTTTGATCTCTACCTTACTGCGAGACCTATTTTTATCAATATAATCGAGTGTCTTAAGACCAAAGCGACAGACATAACTTTTGGCATCAAAATCGTGGTAGTGGTTGACAAAAGCCTCTTTTGTCAAGGGGTTGGTAAAGGTCAACGCTTTTGCATTTTGATAAAGCGGCGTCTGGAGTCTTTTGATAAAAGGGGTACTGCGATAAAAATCGCTGCCATAGAACGTGATGATATAGCGCATTTGCTTTAGTGTAGGAAGTATCAAGAGGTATATCCAACGACTATAATGGATGTTGACACAGTCGAAATGGTACTGTTTTAAGATCTTTTTTATGAAATAGATACGAAAAAACATATGCAGTTTGGAGATCTTTTTATAAGGTGCAAATGCTTTTTGGAAACGGTCATCCTCTTTACCGTTTGTACTAAGCATCAATGTCTCAAAGTCGAGAAGGCTTACTTCATAGTTTTTTTGTAGCAGTTCATTTTGTAACTCTTTTCCAAAGACAATGGTATTGTTGGCAATGATCAGGGTTTTCATGTGTCAACTCCAAAGTGCAGTTCGATAGCAAGGAGAAGTGTGATGACAAGAAATTTATTATTTCTGCCAAAATGGCTGTATTGCACATCTCCAAAGAACATCTTATGCAGCAACTCTCGTAGTACATTATCTTGAATCAGGATGATCTTTTCTTTAAAAAGTGTTTCCAGATTTTGTGTTATCGCGCTGTTCTCTCGCATCCATATATCAAATGGGTTCATGTCGTTTATGTTGAGACCCAGACGGCGAAGGAGCGCATTTTTATAGCGCTTTGTCTTTTTTGCAAGATGGATGAGGGATCTGTTTTTAGGCCTGATACCGGCACTTTCCCAGATGTAAGTGGAGACTTTTGGATGCATGGCATTAAACCATTCTAGATAAATGGCTTCGTCTTTTTTATAGGTGTCCGGAATGGTGAGACAAAACTCGATCAGTTCTCTGTCGTAAAAAGGGGAGAGAATGTCTACAAAATGAGAAAGTGTTCTGTCTCCATTGAGTGTAGCGTTGATCACACGTTGTTCATAACCAAAGAGTTCAGAATGGTTGTTATACTTTTGCGTGTACTGTTTCCAAAAGGAGATCTTTTCCAAGAGTTCTCTGTGATCGCTCATCAGTGCATTTTCTACATGGAAGCTCTGTTTTACATAGGAACCAAAGAGCAGGTCTCCTATCTGACCAGTATGCAAGGCACCAAAAGTCTTGAGATCTGATTGCGCTAAAAAGGTATAACCTGCGGCAGAGCCGCTTAATATGGTCAACCCGTCATTGGCCCCAACAAACTGCTGTAGATCTTTTTCTAAAAATGTTCCCTGATCAAGAGGATAGAACTGGTGTTTAAAACCCTCCTTCTTGGAAATCTCCTCTGCGATGAGATGGTCACTGCTGCCGCTTTGCGAAAATGTGAGGGTGGTGATCTCAGAGTAGCCTAACTCTTTTGCAAGAAAGAGGTTAACGCGGCTGTCGAGTCCACCACTTAAAAAGGTGTGATGTTTGTAGCGGTATTCATCATCTTTTCTCCAGCAACGCTGAACGCTCTCCATGAGAAGAGTGTCGATCTTTTTGATGATCTCTTTTTTGTCAAGTCTATTGTTTGGCTCTTTTTTGTATTGAAAATAGGGCTTTTGAGTGACTTGGAGGTTTATGTCTACTTCCATGATAGTAGCGTAGTTTAATTTCTTACTACTCTTTTCTAGGGTCGTGTCGTTTAACATATATCCAAAAGTGAGCAGTGCATGGACTCCATCATAATCAAGCGCTTTTTTGATATTAAGATCACTCAGAAGGCGTGTGATGACTTTGAACTCGGAGGCAAAGATAAAGTAGTTGTCATCATGGTAGAGATAAAGTGGTTTACTCGAGAGATGGTCTGTAAAAAGATAGAGTTTATGTGAATCTTTGTCGTAGACAAAGCCGGAGAACTGCCCTTTTATCTTTTTAACAAACTCCATACCAGAATGTTGATACATCTTTTTGATAGAGGTAAAACTGTCGCTATCAGATTTGTTAAAAAAAAGTCCTTCAAAGCCGATGATAAGTTCCTGATCCTGCTGCAAGACACGATCTTGGAGAAAATGATCAAGAACACTTCTACCGTAGACAAAGTTACGATATGTATGTTCTTCATTGATGATATTCTCGAAATCACAACAGTAAAAATGTTTATATGCAGGGTGTTTAAGCTGAAGGGGGACCTTGGAGTAGATGCCGTAGATACCTGCCATTACAAACCTTTCTTTATGGATGTCAGCATCCACCACATATTATAAGACAACATCATAAAACCTGTAGCAGAGAAGAGAGCCAGAGCCAGGAGGACATCGTGAAAAAAGAGTCCGGTAGTGATAGCCAACAGACGTAAAATACTGTAAATAACCTCCAGCAACAGAGCTTTCTTCTGCATATTCATCAAGCTTGGGATAAAGGAGATCGTGGTGACAAAAAAGACCATAAACAGCCAAGGGGACAAGATCTGTGTATAGAGACCGGCTTCTCTCCATGAATCTCCAAAAAGGAGAGCAAAGATGTCTGGCGCAAAGAGTATAAGCAGTACAAAGGGGAAGCAGATCTTTTTTAGGAGTGACTGTAGCAGTTGTATGCTGAGACCATAAGCATCTCCGCCTTCATTATAAAGTTGGGTTACTTTCTGGTTATAGACTTTGGCACTTGCACCGGCAATGATCATCAGTGGTGCAAAGACGATCCGTGTACTTAAGGCATAGAAACCGACAACGGTTGCATTGACAAAGCTTGAAAAAAGATAGACAGGGATGTTGGATGAAAATGTGTTCAGAAGGGCATGCGGAGCCTGATAGAGTGGAAAATCCTTATACCTTTTGGCCATTGCAAGCATCTCTTTTTTTGAGATACTGTGCAGTAGGGATCTGTTGTTGAGAATATTTTTAAAAAGTTTCATATTGGCGAAAAAAGAAGAGAGTATCTGTCCGCTTATAAGGCCTGTAGCACCAGTCTTGACAAAGCCTATGCCCAGTTGAACGGCTACAAGTACAAGTGATTTTATGATGGTGGCACGTGCAAGATCCTGATAACATTTTTGACGGTTGTTGAAATATGTCAATAGATTATAGAGACCTGTAAAGAGAACGATGAGAGGGATAAAGTAGAGCCAAACACCTATTTCTATATTGTTTACAAGCGAGAGAATGATGTCATGAAAGAGTGTGATAAAAAGCAACAAAGATGTTGAAAGTGCAGTGGTGATCAGTAGACCCAATGCCAGTATGTTGATAGACTCTTTATCGTCGACAGGCAACATGACTGCAAGTTCGTATCTTCCGCTTGCAAAACTAACAAAGACTGATGTGAGTGCTATAAAAAGTGCAAATAAACCAAAGTCCTCCGGTGTATAGAGACGTGTCAGGATGGGGCTGACAGCGAGTGGGATCGCCTGTGCTATCGTGGTCCCTGTCATAAGGGTCAAAATATTTTTAGAAAATTCAGTTTTAGGCTTTAACTTACTGAGCAAGTTCTAGAACCTTTTGAGAGATATAGGTTGTTTCATCTTGAGTAAGATAAGGGTTCATCGGCAATGAGATGATACTTTTGGATACCATTTCTGCAACAGGGAAGTCTCCCTCTTTATATCCAAGATCTTGAAAACACTCTTGGAGGTGGAGCGCCAGAGGATAATGTATGGCTGTAGGGATCCCAGTTTTTTTCAACTGTAGTTGAAGTTCGTCTCTGCTTGTTGCTTGTTGCTTGTTGATACGGATAGAGTATTGTGCCCAGGCACTCGTTTTTTCCTTTTTTCTTGAAGGAAGCGTCAAGGGTGAGTTTTGAATGCTTAAGTTTGAATGATATCTTTCAGCTACTTCTTGACGAAGCGCCAAGTCTTTTTTATAATGCTTTAGCTTCACATTGACTACAGCACATTGTATAGTGTCCATACGTCCACCCATACCGATATACTGATGGTGATAGCGCTTGGATTGTCCATGGACTCTTAAAGACCTTATCTTTTCTGCCAAAGTATCATCATTAGTAAAAACAGCACCTCCATCACCAAAACAACCCAGTGGTTTGGCAGGGAAAAAAGAAGTTGTTGAGATGTCACCTAAATTACTGTCTGTTTTCCCTTTATAGGTAGCTCCAAATGACTGTGCACCATCAATGACAACTTTCAAGTTGTATTGATCTGCAAGGTGTTGAATAGCATCGATGTCTGCCGGTTGTCCGTAGAGACTGACAGGCATGATGGCTCTGGTCTTCTCTGTAATAGCCGCTTCTATCTTGCTTGCATCGATGTTGTAAGTTCTTTCATCTATATCTACAAAGACAGGAACAGCACCTAAAAAAGCGATAGTCTCTGCTGTAGCGATAAAAGTAAAAGGAGTGGTGATGATCTCATCACCCGGCTTGATGTCGAGTGCCATCATGGCCAAAAGAAGCGCATCGGTTCCTGAACTACAGGTAATGGCATGTTTAGCACCTGTAAACGTTTCAAGCGCACGTTCAAGCTGTGTAACCTCTTCACCCATGATGTAGTTGGATTTGTCGAGCACCGCCTGAATAGCCTCATCGATCTCTTCTTTATACATCTGGTACTGTAGTTTCAGGTTGGCGAAGTCTATCTGCATTACAGAGTCTCCAGTGTATTATCTATAATCTTGTATTTTGAATTGTCAAAAGTATCTATGGCTTCATCATTTTCATCAAAAGAGAGTGTATTGCCTGCTTTTGAAAC
>WGDB01000002.1 GCA_015493495.1 Helicobacteraceae bacterium
ATGCTCTTTTTTTAGGTTCAGGACGTAGTTGCTCTTCCATGAGATGTTATTAACAAGATAATCCATGCTCAGTGTTGATCTGCTTGCTTTTGGTGCATTGATATTCCATACTAAAGAGGGCTTGGTTATGAGTTCTTTAGGGATACTAGAGAAGATCAAGGCAGAGGTAGGAACAGTGTATATCTCACCCTTATTTGTTTTGATCACAGCTTGTGATGCTGCTGAAAGTAGTGTTCCTTCTTTGTATAAGAGGTCACTTCCTGTTTTAATATAAAACCTGACATCTTTTCCAAGGTGTGTCTGTGCTAACTTTTGAGCATTGATCTGGTCAAAGCGATACTGTTGGGAGTAGAGTTGGACACCTTTTGCAAAGGTGACGTTGACACTGTCCGTGATGATACTTTGGGCAACATCATTATAGACAAGTTCCTGAGCTCCTTTGTCCAGTTGCACAGACCTTTTCTCATGAACAAGACCTAGGTTCCCGTTATAGACAACAAGTGAAGCATCAGCAGGCTCTTGTACTATGGTTCCGGCTGTGAGTAGTGAGGCTGTAAAGAGTGAAAGTAAAAGAAGTGAAGAGGTGCGCATGCTAAGTCCTTTGTGGAGAATCTCCATAAAGTATAACTCAGCAGGGTAAATGTTACATCATTTAGTAAGAGTAACCAATGGCCAGCATCGACTTAAAGTCGTCTTGTTTTGGTTTGGTGCCATCTTCAAAGGCAACAGGATCTTGTGTTCTGTCCCAAAATACTGAGAGGTCAACTGTAAAATTGTTAATTATCTCTGTCTCAAGTGCAACTTCAGCGTGGTGTGTATAGGATCCAGAATCTTTGTTGACAAAATACGCATTGTAGTTGATGATGAAATCGATAGCACTGGTCAGTTCAGTATCAAACCTGGAGTTTAAGAAAAAGAGCGGTGTCTCTGCAGATTTTAAAGATGCTGGATTAGAGGTGTTAAAGTCACTGTAGGCAGTGTACTGATAACCCGGGCCCATAGTGACTGACCAATTCGTTTTAGGTGTGTAGACCAGATCATAACCAATACCTACACTGTAGGTATAACGACGGGCAATATTTCTAAAAGGGTCACGAAGGTATTCGACAGATGCTAAACGCCAGTAGAAGTGTGCTGTTTGGTAGAGATCAAAACTGCTGGTAAATCTGTTATTGTCAGCAGTTGTTGTATTATTGTCGATCTTGGTGTAGGTGTTTAAGTAGTTAGCAATAAAACGTGTCAAAGCGGTACGACGCTCTGCATATGCCTTACCTGTTACGGTTGTTTGTGTACTGTTTCCAGTGAGGACATCAACGCCTAAAAAGACGCTGGCAGACCAGTAGTTACTCTCTTTAGGTTCACCACCGGCAATAGAGGCGATGTCTGTTGCTTCAAGTGACTTGCTGCTTCCATCAGACATCACAACCTTGAAGGCACCCTCTTTATATAAGATCTTTCCAATGATTTCTTTCTCATTTTTATTGAGATCATCATTTTTGTGAAGATGTGTAGAAAGTGCTGTTAACGAAGGCATCTTACGATTAAGACTGATGACAGAGTCACCTTTTGTAATGATCTGTTTGACATCCTCCAGATCGAAAGTAACCACATTAAACTCATCACTGTCAAACGCAACATCACCTGAGTATAGTCCTTTAAACTCACCTTTTAACCATTCCCCTGATTGAAGTTCCATCCAGTCATAGTCCTTGGCAGGAGGTGCGGCATTTTCTAAGTACTCTGCGTGTGCGATACCTTGTGTCATAAGCAGAACGCAGAGGAGTACAAAGAGTTGTTGCATAGTTTTTTTCATTTTTATTCCTTAAGGGCGTATTGTAACAAAAAGTGTTTGGAGTATAGAACTATACGAGGTGAAATTTATTCCCCATTTTTTATCATCATTAATATGTATATAACTTTTTTTAACTAATTTCATCATAATTTAAGAATTATTGCATATGATTTTGTTGAATTACATATAAAGATGATATGCTTAGAGACTTCGACATGGACTTTGAAGCGACATAAAGAACAAATGGACAGTACGAACAGACCTTTGGAATATCTAGGTACAGGTGGTGAAAATGCGATTAAATAATATAGTTTTTATTGTTTCCATACTCTTTTTTATAGGGTGTGGTGATGACGTTAAACGGGTGCACGTACACTTCGACCTTGAGCCTATTCGCAGTGTATATATAGATGATGTAAACATAACAGACGCGGCTGTCAATAAAACAATCCTAGGTTTTTTAGGTAGAGAGCGTAGTTATGTGCGTGGTCCTAAAACGGGCACAGTTGTAGATAATAACATCTACAACTTTTTAGTGCAATACAAGATGATATTGAATGAAGATATATTTTTAAGTTTAGGGCAGGAACATTTTTTTACAGAGGTCTATACTTGTGATAATTTTGACCAAAGAACAATTATAGGATGGGTAAGGTCTAAAGAACAAATAGAGGGTAAGTATGTCGTTGAAGGATATTCTGCTGCCAATGATTTAGCACAGGACAATTTGCTGGATGATATAAAAGATCTATGTACAAAGCTATATCAATCCGAGAAGATGTCAGATATATTGGGTAATCTAAGTGGTTACGAAAACACCTCCAACGAAGTACGAATCCCCGCCCAAGAAGTAAAAGATATGTTAGATGGGTTGGGGATACCGTATGAGTAGACTTAGTAAAGCACGCCCCGACAAGCTGTTACGCATAGCCGCGCACCACGATGAGTTTGGTTATATGCTATGGAAGATGGAACGGGGTAAAGGGAGTAAAGTGAATGATCGGTTTAAGATTACTGATCCGGATAACAATCCAAACACTTGGAGCCG
>WGDB01000003.1 GCA_015493495.1 Helicobacteraceae bacterium
CCTTTAGCTGGACGATGGAATGTGTTAGCCCATGTTGTTGCGGGCGATAATGAGCGTTATTTTAACCTCAAAGTAGACACCCGTAATGAAAGTGCTTTTGAGTACTAGGCACCTGCCTAATTAAAGTGACTATTCTTTTTTACTGACTATAATACCTTACTAATATAAGGGATTACATGTCAGTTACTACCATCCTTCCCACCTCACGAGCAATCCGTTCTCACCTTTTATCCGAACAAGACCAAGATGGTTTTCTATCCAAGTACCTAGCTATTGGTGAGTTTCTACAACGCATTATCCGTGTAGATGGCTACACTAAGATCGATGCCGACCAACGAACACTGCTACTTTTAGAAGCAGCAGACTTCAATAATTTTTCAAAACTACAGATAGAGCGTAACTTTTTTACCTTTACAGAAAATGCGAATTATCTCTTTCGTTTTTTTGAAGAGTTAAGTGGGGAGTTGGTCGAGATAGATCAGCTTGAACTGGCAGATACTTATGGTGAGTATGAAGAACATATTACCATCATGCATGAACTTTACCAGCGTTATGAAAAGTTGTGTCAAGAGAAAAAAGTACTTGACACCATATTTGTACCCAAGCATTTTCAGTTAAACCATGCTTACATAAAAAGTCTGGGTTCTGTTGAACTTCATGCTTTAGGATACTTGACCAATTTTGAACTGAATTTACTGCTTGAATGTGCTGCGATCATACCTGTAACCATAATATATAAAGCTAACAAGTTTAACAGGAAACTAACCGAGAAATTCAGAGATCTTGGGTGCGTAGTTGAAGAGGGTTACAAACAGCGTATTTATCTACATACCTTAGAAGTTGCACGAGAAGATGCTCTTGAAGAAAAGATCGAAGCTGAAGTAGAAAGCTTCTCTCAGTCACTGTTACAGGTGGGATTTGTCAAACAAAAAGTATATGAGATGACAGCGTCAGGTTTGAAGCCCGAAGAGATCGTTGTGGTACTTCCTGATGAGAGTTTTGCAGAACATCTAAGACGACACGATGTAGAGAACAACTTTAACTTTGCCATGGGGATACCATTGGCACAAAGTATATTCGTATCCTCTCTGGAAGCAGTGATGCAATATATAGAAAACAGTACAGTGGAAAACAGCGCGAGACTGAACCGGGTTGGGGCTGAGTTATATGAAAAACTGTCGCCTGTTTATCATGCTTCGATAGATGACCTGGACTTTTCACTGTTAATGGTGCCTTTTTTAGATAAAGAGTATGACCAGGCTGTTGTCGAATTGGTGAAAGAGGAGCTCTACTATTTTGAGAAGATCATCCCTGTTTTAGAGGGTGCTACGCTGAAATCTGTTTTGCATCTCTTTAGCAAACGTATTAAAGCGAAATCTGTAGATGATGTCAGAGGAGGAAAGATAACAGTGATGGGGGTCTTGGAGACACGGCTGGTCTCTTATAAGGGTGTTATTGTTGTAAACTTCAATGAGGGAGTGGTCCCTCGTAAAAGTGAAAAAGATCTCTTCTTAAACTCTCAGACACGACACAATGCCGGCCTGCCTACTACAAGTGAGAGAGAAGACCTTCAAAAACTCTACTACCATGCACTCTTTACTCAGGCATCTCAAGTCAAAATAGCATATGTAAGCTCTTCTGATGCTGTGCCATCACGTTTTTTGACCCAACTCTCTCTCAACCTGGCCAGCACTCAAAATGATGCACTTTATGCGCCTATCGTGATGCCTCTAAAACGTTATGAGAAGATAGCATTAGAGGAGATAGAAGGAGACTATGACTTTACCAAGCAGCGTCTCTCGGCTACAGGCCTTAAAACCTTTTTGAGCTGCAAGCGCAAGTTTTATCACAAGTATGTCGCAGGTATCAAAAATCATGAGGTCGCTAAAGATATGCCCAAAGAACATGAGATCGGTTCTGCCCTTCATGAAGCGCTGCAGAAAGTCTATGAAGAACAAAACAGTTTTGATGACATTGCTCTTTTACGTAAGGCGGTGGCAAAGGCACTAAAGGATTCCGGGGGTCACAGCGTACTTGATCGTTATCTTCATAAGTTATGGATGCAGAAGTTAGAGCCTTTTTTTGAGACAGAGATCAGACGTTTCAAAGGGGTCAGGGTCCACAGTTGTGAGCAGAAGTTAGAGACAGTGGTTCAGGGTATCAAGCTTTATGGTGTGATCGATCGTATCGACGCTACTGTTGAGGGTTTTGAGGTCTTGGACTATAAAAGTGGCAAGTATAAGACCTATACCAAACGGACTTTAGAAGGTGCTACCGACTTTCAGCTGGAGTTTTACTACCTGCTGGCATCTACTTTAGGCGAGGTTGAGCAGTGCGGTTTTTATGATCTTAACAAAGGACAAATCGTTTATGAGCCTATTATGAGAGAGAAGTTGGAGAAGCTGGAGGCTATTTTAGAGACCTTGGCAACTGAGAAACATCATAACTTTGAGATGACAGAAAAACTAACAGAGTGCGGGTACTGTGAATACGCCTACCTTTGTCAAAGAGGAGGGGTACAATAATGAGTGAGTTTATCCCTTTTCATGCCTATGAGGCAAGTGCCGGTGCAGGTAAGACCTTCTCTCTGGTGGTACGTTACCTCTCTCTTTTGTTTATGGGTGAACCCGCAGACAAGATCTTGGCGCTGACCTTTACCAACAAAGCGGCCAATGAGATGCAAGAGCGGATCATAGAGACGCTGATGCATTTTGAAAATCGTGA
>WGDB01000004.1 GCA_015493495.1 Helicobacteraceae bacterium
GAAAAGTGCATCTGAGAAGCGAGCAGGGTAGAACCGATGATGATTACTAGGGAACTCAGTGCAATAGAACGGCTGTACTTTATGGAGATATCAGCGATGGAGACCATGATGTCATCGAGAAAGCCGTGACTCTCAGCTGCATCTTCTTTTGCTTTGATAGGCAAGATGGCCAGCATGACCGGTAAAAAGACCAGGGTCAACACCAAAGCCAGCATCACGCCAAGAGAGGCAAAAATCCCCAGGTTTGCCACCGGCTGTATGTCTGAGATACTAAACGAAGAGAGTGAGGCAGCAGTTGTTACAGAGGTCATGACAATGGCAAGCCCCGAGTGTCCAAGCGCATAGGCGATGGCACCATTTTTGTCACCAGTCTCATCATATTTGTGATAGAACATGGCCAAAAGGTGGACACTCGCACCGACACCCACGGCAAGAAGAAGTGAAGGTAAAATTTGCGTCATTGAGGTAATAGGCGCACCTGCTAACGCCATAGACCCTACTGTAGCCAGAAGGGTCAAGACAACGACAACCAACGGTAAGATGATCCCACTGACACGTCTGAACATCACCAAAAGTAAAAAGGCAATGGTACCGATGACATACAAAATAAACTTGGACATATCGGCAATAAGGGTAGATTGAAGGTTTTTAGTGACGATGGGTGAACCGGCATCGTAGATCTTAAAATCATCCGCACGGTACTTGTCTAAAATATCCTCCATTTTAATGATGAGCTCATTGGTCTCTTCAACACTTATAAAAGCTTGTGGTGTTTCGCTCTCCTCAAATCCTTCTTCATCAAATCCTTCTGAAAAAGCATCATCAGCAGTATTCTCTTCACCTTTAGACGTATAGGTGCTGGTGGTGATCATAATGGTGGTAAAGCTACCATCTTCACTCAGGTAGAGGTTCTCATAGATGTTATTACCCATAGCGTAAGCTTTTATAGCCTCCAGTTTTTTAGGGTCTGTGGGGATACCATCTAAAAAGAGATCTTCAACGATCAGCGCATCTTGAGTACCTGTAGTCTTACGGGCATTTTTAAGAGAGTTAACCTCTTTTATATAAGGGAGGTTCTCTTCGAGTTCACTGTGTAGTGCAAAGAGTTTTTTCAAGAACTTGGGATCAAAGACATCTTTGGTCTTCACTGCCACAATGATCTTTTCATCACGACCAAACTGATTTCTAAAGTCGTTATACATCAAGATCTGTGGATCATCCGGGTATAAAAAGCCTTCAGTTGATGTGTCCATAGTTATTTTTGGGAGATTAATGGCCAGACTAGCAACCATAAGCAACATCAAAAGCAGTGTCTTGAAACGGTGGGTGGTGATGAGGTTCGAGAAAGCTTCAAAGCGCTTCTCTGACTTTACTCTCCAGTTTGACATGTATCTTCCTAAATGTTTATATAGGTACAAGTATAAACGATTAATGTTAGGACAACGTTAACTGCTAACATTTATTGCCCTTAACGTTGCCTTTATACATGTGCTCTATGATATCAATATCAATATAATAAAAGGAATTACAAGATGGAATACAGAGCATTTTTTGATGAGATAGAGAAGATCGTTGTAGAAGATGAACTTGCCAAGTTTTTAGGTGTTAATAAAGACGGTGTTATTGATTTTTCCTATCTGGATATCGTCAAGACAGCAGGACACAGTTGTGGTACCGTTGCCGGAGCTTACCTAATAGCTAGAGAGGGGTTAAAAGCCTTGTATCCCGAAGTGCTTCCAAGACGTGGGGAGATTAAAGTCGAGCTGAAAAAATCCCCCGTCGATGACAACGCAGGGGTGGTCGCTGCCGTTCTTTCCAACATCACCGGTGCTACCATCGACTTCGGTTTTGGCGGCATCCCTACCGGTAAATTTAACCGCAGAGACCTGCTCTTTTTTGAAGCTGAGATCGCAGAAGATGTCAGGTTGACACGTCTCGACACCAACCAGAGTGTCGGGATCAACTACCGACCGGACAAAGTGGTCAACCCTATGGCCATACTGATGAGTGCCATAGGCCCGGATGCTACTCAGGAAGACAAAGAGCGTTTTCCCGATCGCTTTCAAGAGATGGTTGAGACTGTTTTTAAAAATAGTGAGAAGGTTATAGAGATCATTTTATAAAAAAACTTGCAATGCCATTCCAAAGCGGTAGACTACCGCCTTGAACAGAGACTCTATTAACGTTTCCCTAATACCCTTTTTGTACTATACATAATCAATTTATTTTATCGGAGAACTATCTCTATGCGACACTTTATACTACTAAGCTTCACGCTCCTCTCACTGCATGCGATGACCCTCGAAGAGAGCATTGCCTATGCTTTGGAACACAACAACGCTTTGAAACAGGCCGATGTCTCCATCGAGCGTACCAAAACCGTAAGAGACTCGAAAAAGGCACGGAACTTTGGGCGGGTCGACCTTTTGGCCTCTTATGACCACTACAACAATGCCCGTACCCTGACACCTTTGACACCGATGTCTATCGTCGGTTCACCCGACGGTGCCTACACCATTCCCACTACCAAAGACATGTTCAACGTTGGTGTGGTCTACAATGTGACGCTCTTTGACGGTTTTGCCCTGCAGAGTGACTATAAGATATCCGACCTACAGTACCAAAACGCCATGATTAAAAGTCATCTTGGACGTGAGGAGCTCATCTACAATGTACGTAACCTCTACATCTCTCTACTCTCTCTTGAAGAGCAGCTCGATGCACAGCAGCAGTACACCGAGTCTCAGCAAAAGCTTCTTGAACGCATCAAAAAAGAGCGTTCTCTTGGCAGTCGCTCTAAGCTCGATGTCCTCAAGGCACAAAACAGTGTTGCGGCAAGTCAGGCACAGGTAGCGACCATGGAAGCCAATATTGAGATCATCAAAGCGACCTTAAGTGCCTTGATGGGAGACAGGGCTTTTGACAAGACCTCACCTGTAGAGATCGCTATTGATGCTGACGACGCGTCAGACCTTACAGCGCCTGAGATCACCTCTTTGGATCGCTACAAAGCGAGTGAGATCAATGTTCAGGCCAATGCCCGTAAACAGGACAAGAGCAAGTCGAGCTACTATCCACGTGTCGACTTCAATGCCTATTACGGTCAGAACTTTGGTCCCAACGATACCACTAACACCGTGCCTCCTGTAAGCACTGCACCCACTGCAGGACAAACCGTTATCTCAGAAGGAGACTGGAACAACGGAGAGAACTGGCAGGTCGGTATTCATCTAAAATGGAACCTCCTTGACTTTGGTGCCACCTCATCGATCAATGAAGAGGCCAAACTCTCTTACCTCCAAGCCAAACTTGAGAGTGACAACGTACAGATAGAGCTTCGTAAAAGCATCATCACTGCCAACAACAACATCAAACTGGCCATGGCCCAGTACAACAATGCCGCCTCACAGTGCGAGCTTTTAAGTGAGACTGAGAAGATCGAACAGATCCGTTATGAAAACAATGCCGTCACACTGACAGACCTGCTGGACACCAGTGCCAAAAGAGGCCTGGCTTACGCCCAGATGATCAATGCTAAATATAACTACCAAAAAGCCAAATACTACCTGGATTACCTACTCGAAAAGGGAGAAAACCGATGAAAAAAATTATCATCATCATACTCGTCATCGCCGTTGCGGCTGCAGCCGGACTTTTTTTGAAAAGTCAAAAAAAGGCTGTTGCAAACCTGCCTGTTCCACAGACCTACACCTATAATGTAAACACAGTGAAAGCTAGCAACAAAACAGTACGCGAAACACACCATTTCCTGGCACAGCTGCTTGCCAGCAAGAGTGCTATGATCGCTTCAAAGTTTTCAGCGGAGATCAAAAAGGTCTATGTTCAGGAAAATGATACTGTCAAAAAAGGGCAACTCCTCATCGCACTCGATGATAGGGAGATCCGTGCCAACCTCTCCTCTTTACAAAACCAGCGTGATGCTTTGAAAAGTGATGTTGAAAATGCCAAACGTTCACTCGATCGCAACAAGAAGCTGCTTGAGGCCGAAGCGATCTCCCAGGAGCAGTATGACAATGCCAATGTGATGTATCAAAACAAGCTGGCTGCACTTTCAGCTACCAAAGAGAAGATCAAGCAGACCCGTTCACAGCTGACATACCTTAACATCAGAGCTCCTTTCAGCGGTCGTGTCGGCACCATCTTTACCGATGCAGGTAACCTCGCCGTTCCGGGCAAGCCTATTGTCTCACTCAACTCGGACGATCAGAAGCTCGTCTTCTCTTATGTCGCCACCTCACAGCCTATTATCGAAGGGCAAAAAGTCCTCATCGATGACCAACAGGTCGGTACCATCGCCCGTCGCTACGATGATGCCAAAAATGCACTCTTGGTCGCTGAAGTCAAACTCAGTATGCCTCTGCATTACGCTAACAAAGCCTTTTTGAACATCGATGTCGTCATTGCAGAGACAGAGGGGTGCAGTGTACCGCTCAACGCTCTGGTTCACCGTAAAGAGGAGACTGTGGTCATGCTTCATAAAGAGGGTCATTTCGAACCCTTCACAGCAGACATCATCCTCCAGGACAAACACGATGCGATTTTGACAGAGTGTCCTGAGTTTCCGGTAGCCACAGCTTCTGAAGCCAAGCTCGTGCTGCTGCCAACCATGGGCAAGATCGACATCGGTGAGGGGGAGTAGATGAGAAAGTCCTCTTCCTGGGTTGAAGCACTGCTTCGCCGCCCCTACTTTATCTACTCTTTTCTCGTACTTTTTCTCTTTTTGGGGATCGTTGGGTACCAAAAACTCGATCGTAAGCTCTTTCCGGACTCCAACTATCCGACGGTAGCCGTTGTTATCGTCAATCCTGGGGCCTCAGCTAAAACCCTCGCTTCTAATGTCAGCGTACCTGTGGAAGAGGAGCTATACACGCTTGACAAGATCCGTCGTGTCTATTCGACGACTATGGACGAGGTGAGTGTCATCAATGCCGAATTCGAATACACCAAAGGCATCGATGCAGCCTCAAGCGATGTCAGTAATGCCCTCGACAAGATCAAAGGTGATCTTCCCGGCTCCATCTTGCCGCCGAAGATCCTTCAGATCACTTCAGCAACGGCACCTATCGTCACCATCGCAGTCAGTCCCAAAGATGACAACATACCACTACAGGACATCCGTCAGCTTGTACAAAATGAGATCAAACATGACCTCATCAAGATCCCAGGTATCGCAAACGTCGATGTTTTTGGCGGCTTTAACAAAGAGGTACAGATCATTCTCGACAAAGAGAAGCTCGATCAGTACGGTCTCAACATCACGCAGGTGATGGCGACACTCAAAAGCAATGACAATGATTATGCTATCGGTTTTATTAACAGTGACAAAGACCGCTACCTGCTTAAGTCAAGTGCCAAGCGTGACAGTATCGCAGCGATCAAAGCGATGAACATTACACCCGACATCACACTCAACGATGTTGCCAAGATCTATTTTGGTCACTACGAAAACACGGCACTCTATTTTGGTAACCAGAAAGAGGCGATTGCCATCGCTGTTCAACGCGGTATCAACGCCGATGTCGTCAAAAGTATCGAAAAAGTAGAAAAACAGATCGATATCCTTAAAAAGAGATATCCAAACCTCAATTTCGAGATCACAGACACCCAAAAAGACACCATTGTCCAAAGTACCAACAACATGTTCGAATCACTCCGTGATGCCATCATCATGTCTACTGTCGTCGTCTTTTTCTTTCTTGCGAGCTTCAGACAGGTGCTGGTCGTTCTCATCACCATCCCTATTGTCTACTCTTCCACTATCGCTTTGATGTGGATCGTCGGTATAGAGTTCAATGTCGTCACCCTGACAGCAATCATCCTTGCCCTGGGTCTGCTGCTCGATGATACGGTTGTCGTAATGGAGAACATAGAACGGCACTACAGGGAGGAGCATGATGAGATCCATAAAGCGGTCATAGAAGGGACCAAGGAGATCATGTTTGCCGATCTCTCCGGTACCATCACTACTATGATCGCCCTCTCGCCGATGCTTTTCGTCGGTGGTTACCCGCAGACCGTCTTCCAGCCACTCGTTGGAACACTGTTATTGGCCTTGGCAGCTTCTTATGTCATCTCCATCTCTGCCGTACCACTGCTCTCACTGAAGATCCTTACCATCCAACATCCATGGGTACTCAAGTCAGAAGCCTTTTTTGAGAAGATCGTTGGTCGTGCCAATGCCTGGATTGCAAGTTTCTTTTCAAAGGCACTCGAGGCAGCACTCAATAACAAGGCCGTTGCACTCAGTTACTTTGTTGTGCTGATCTTTCTCTTTGTCACCAGTGTCAAAGGAGTCATGCCGACCGTCGGTCAGGAACTTATGCCGCCGATGGACACCGGCGGGGTCAAGATCTCCATCACCGTCGATCCCAACCTTCCTGTTTCTGCTAGTGAGCGTGTCATCAAAGAGGCAGATGAGATCATTAACAAACATGGTGAACTTCTCTACCTTTCTGCGGCTATGGGCTCTGAAGCCGGTGTTGTGAGCATAGGTAGTGGTAGCGGTATCGACCATATCGCCATCACGGCCACCTATGTCGATCGCTACCACCGTGAAGAGAGCATTTGGGAGATAGAGCGCAAGTTGCGTAAAGAGCTCTCTCAGATAGAGAATGTCAACAGTATCGATGTTGTTGACTATGGAGCGACGGCACTTGCCAGTATTCGTGCCAATATCGATGTCACTCTTTCCGGACCGGACTTTGCCGACCTGGAGCGTGCCGGCAATATGATCAAAAAAGCGATGCGTAAGACACAGGGTCTTGTCTCTGTTTCCAAGACTTGGGAGCGTAACAAACAGGTCTATGAGTTATCTATCGATGAACAGCGTGCCGCTTTCTATGGTCTCAACAATGCTGAGATCGCGCGTCAGATGCAGATCTATATTCGTGGTGCCAAGGTAGCCTCGTTTAGACTCCAAAACAGTACAGACTTCGGTATCAGAGTCTGGGTTGACGAGAAGAAGCGCAACAGTGTCAAAACCTTAGGCTCTTTGCTCTTAACAACGCCAAAAGGGAAGATCCCTCTCTCTGCCGTTGCCACTGTAAGTACCGTGACGGAACCTTCACTCATCACACGTGAGGGCCTCAACTATACACTCAACGTCTATGGCTTTAGAGAGAAAGCGGCCATCTCCCACATCATGGAAAACTTCGAGGAGCAGGCTAAAGACATTGTACTGCCTCAGGGGGTCACCATGGAGCAGACCGGAGATATCAAACAGTTCAAGAGTTCGGCAGAGCGTATGATCGGTGCCATCTTGTTTGCACTGGTACTGATCTTTTTTACTTTGATCACCCTCTTCAACTCGGTCAAGATCTCTCTGATGATCCTGGTCTCCATCCCGCTGACGATCATCGGTGCCTCCTGGATCATGCTGTTAATGCACTATCACACCTCCATGCCGGCGATGATGGGCTTCATACTACTCTCGGGGATCATCGTCAACAACGCCATCTTGCTGATCCACTTCGCGCTGGAGAAGATGGAGGGCGGCATGCGTAAGCGTGAAGCGATGTTTGAAAGCATCCGCATTCGGACCCGTCCCGTCCTAATGACTGCCTTTGCCGTCTCTGCAGGTATGCTTCCTGTTGCAATGGGCTCTGCTATCGGTCTCGAGCGTTTGGCACCGCTTGGTGCAGTAGCTATCGGTGGTCTTATCGTCGGTACTTTCTTGACCCTGCTCTTCATCCCTCTCGTATTTATCTGGACGGTGAGAGAAGATGAGATGGTAGAAGAGGAATACTAAGCACCTCCAAAAGCATCCTGTCGCCTTCTCCCTGAAAAAGGGCGATGACACCTCTCTTAACGTTGCGTTTATATAACTGTTCTATGATATCAGTATTAATACAAAAAGGAATTTCCATGAAACATAGATTACTACTTCCACTTTTAGGAGTAACACTCCTTTCATTCTCGTCGTTACAGGCTGCCAACGGCATGAATGCTCAACCCCCATCACAGAAGATGATGAAAAAAGGCAATAAAAAAGCCGGTTCACCTTTTTTGATCGCTGTTGGTCTGCCCCATATGACTAAACTGGTCAAACAGCACTGGGATGATCCGAAATTGGGTCTGAATGATGAGCAAAAAGAGAAGCTTCTTGTTGTACGTAAAGCTACGATGGGTGGTGTTAAAGCTGTAAAACCACAGATCATGCAGCTACAGCAGAAGATCAAGAAGATGACGATGTCAGGTGCCGACACAGCCAAGATTACTCCGCTTATCGATGAGGTCGCAAAACTTAAAGCCGATGCCAGTAAGGTACATGTACAGTGTATTCATGACACTAAAAATATATTGACACAAGAGCAAGTGGCCTATCTCTTAGGCCGTTAGGAAAAGAAGCCTAACCTTTTTTATATAAACATCTACCCTTTGATCCCATCTGCGCGAGGCTTCATCAAAAAGTGTGAAAACTGTTTGATGTAGAGTGCAAATGGTATGGCCCAGACGACACTTGAGAGGGCATACAGCATCATACTATGAGACTCGAAAAATGCGGCAGATACACGTAAAAGCGTACCAACAACAAGAAGTATAACCATAGAATGGATCATCCAGTTGGAAGTTAGATGACGTCCTGTATGGATCCAGCCTATGATGATCATCACCATCATGTACGCTAAACCAAGGCCACCAGCAGTGATAAAGTGTCTGAAATGACTCAAATCATTGATCTTTCCAGCGAGCAGTGCCCAGCCCATAAAGGCGTAGCCTAAAGCCAAAAGGACATAGACCAATGCCAGGTAGACAACATAGGGCTGATTTAAAATAAAGGCATCTTTGAGCTTGTACTCTGCCGTTATCCCCAAGATAGCGGCGCCTGCTGCCAGAGAGATCCATCCCAGAGCACTGTTTTGCGGGTAGAAAAACTCAACTACGCTGAAGAGTGCTACGGCAAAGATCGCCATGTTAGTCTTGGGTGGTCGTGAGACATAGACATCATCAATGCCCTTGTCTTCCATAAGCTCATTGACGGCTTCCATATTGACACGTCGCAAGGCCAAAAGTACCAGGATCACAATAGCGCCCAGGGAGAGTTTTAGTATCTCTAAGCCTGAGGTTGTCGCCAAACCAGCCTCTGATGCGAAAAACCATGTCTCCAAGCCCAAAATAACCACGATGGCATACCCTATAGAAGCGTGGCGTTGCAGCTTGTCCAAAACCACCAGTTTGGCGAACCAGAGTATCCAGACCAGCATAGAGAGGTTTAGAAATGCCGCCACATAGACCCCGGTGACATCAATGAACCAAAAGCTCACCCGTCCTGCGATCCAAAGGTAGATGATGTACTTGAGGCGTCTGCCGACAAAAGGTACCATTCCCGGAAAAAGCTCAGGCAGACCCGTAGTCAAAAAGGCGAGAATACCTCCGGTCAAAATACCAAACAGCATCTCATAGATATGCCAGGTCAACATGTCGTTCATAAACGGTATGGTGATCGTACCACTCCATAACAGTCCCCACAGCAACATACTCACCAGCATATAGGGTGCAAGTAATAAAAAGACAGGTCTGAACCCATATGCCAGATAAGGCGGGATCCCCTCTTCATCAGGATAGTACAGGTAGTGGTTGGTCGCGTGTAGTTTCTCTTCTTGTGTATGTTCACTCATTACTTTAACTCCAACTCAAAGGTAGATATGATCTCGCTGTCTTGCAAGATCTTGGCACTTTCATTGTAGACATAGGCAT
Organism: Helicobacteraceae bacterium; assembly: GCA_015493495.1. Lineage (GTDB taxonomy): Bacteria > Campylobacterota > Campylobacteria > Campylobacterales > Sulfurimonadaceae > Sulfonitrofixus. Next base: position 9,718 of record WGDB01000004.1, read on the forward strand.
CATCACGCTCCTGCTGTGCTCTCTCAAAAGCAAACTTCTTTACAATATGTCCCGGATCTGCTTTTAAAAGCAGGATCTCATCACTCAAACGGATCGCTTCCATAAGATCATGGGTAATAAACAAAACCGTAATCTCTTTGTTGGCGATCATCTCGATGAGCACTGACTGCAGCTCTTTTTTAAGACCGATGTCCAAAGCAGAAAAAGGCTCATCTAAAAATAGAAGTGCAGGTTTCGTTACCAAAGCACGTGCAAAACTGACACGCTGTCGCATCCCACCACTCAGATCTTTGGGAAACTTCTCAAAGTCCTCTTCCTCCAGACCAAAACGCAAAGCGATTTTCTTGGCTTCTGAAATAGCAATTGTACGTTTAACGCCCTTGGCCAAAAGACCTAAAGCGATGTTGTCGACCACCGTTTTCCATGGTAGAAGTCTCGCATCCTGAAAAGCAAAAGCACTGCTCTCAAAAGTGTTGGTTACACTGCCCTCCTGGACATCCAAAAGGTCAGCACAAAGTCTTAACAGTGTTGTCTTTCCACCGCCACTCGGGCCAACAATAGAGAGGACTTCTCCTTTTTCAAGGCTAAAGTTTATATTTTCAAGGATCTGAGTAAAACCGAAATGGTGGTTTAAGCCTTTGACTTCTAATCTCTCCATAATTCAACCTCCCGTTTAATCGGCTCCAGGATGATGTACTCTATAAACATCAGCGAAGCGATCATGATCACGACCAAAGCAAGCGCGGTTGGTGTGTCCAACTGACTTCGGGCCACAGCTAACGAAGCACCGATGCCATCACTTGTAGCCAAGAGTTCTGCCATGACTACGATCTTCCACGCCATACCAAGACCGCTGACCCATGAGGGGAAAAGGTAGCCAAAAAGATGGGGAAGATAAACATCTATGAACTTCATATGCCAAGGCAGTTTAAAACTCTCTGCCATCTCTTTAAGGTCATCATCCAGTGTACGGGCACCCTGCAGTGCACCTACAAAGACGATAGGAAAAGAGGCTACCACTACCGTAAAGATAACGGTCTCGTCTCCCATACCAAACCAGATCATGGCCAGAACGATCCAGGCGATAGGCGGCATACCTACCAAAATAGTCACGATGGGACGGCTCATCATCGAGGCCGTAGCAAAAAAACCGGCTAACAGACCTAACACAGTGCCTAAGGCCAAAGAGAGTCCAAACCCCACAGAGGCTCTATAGAGCGTTGTTTCTATCTCACCGATCACAGAAGGATCATGCAGCATCGTCCACAGTGTCTCAAATGTCTCCAGCGGGGCAGGAAGGACCAAGTCTCCGTAAAACTGGTTGCCCATGTCCCAAAAAGCGATAAAAAGTAAAATGGAAGCCAAAGCACCCCAGCCGCTCCAAAGATAAGCGGGAAACTCTTTTAAGATCTTCAGTATGAACTTCATTTTAAACCCTTGTTACTGCGCACTGTAATAAAAACTTTGCTGAGGAAGTTTCCCGCCGATACTTTTAGGATCACCCTGCTTCAAGACGTCGAAGAAAAACTCCAACTTCTTTTGTGCCTCAGGGGCAGGAACATTTTTGAGGTTGACCACTGCGATAGAGTCTGCTACGGCTTCAGCATTTAACATCGGTACATTTTTTTCTGCCAAGATCCCTGCCTCTTTAGGATGGCTTTTATACCATGTCAGGGCTTTGGCGTACTCTTCGTTAAAACGCTTTACGATGTGAGGGTTTTTAGCCAGCTCACCCATAACTGCCATACCTGCCTGAGGGACATCTGCCGAAGTGTTATAGACCTTGGCCCACTCTTTTTGCAGGTCAACACTACGGTAGAGGTCAGGGGCGATGACACTGACAGGAAACGACTTGGTCTTACGCAGCGCCATAGAGATCGCAGGCTCAGCCATAAGTGCATGGTCTACGCGACGCAAAATCAGCATCTGCATCGCATCGATAGGGTTGGAGACATAGACCAACTCCACATCTTTTTTAGGGTCGATCCCCTCTTTTTTCAAAAGTTCGGTAAAGACAATGTCCGGCATGTCAGCACGAAACGGCACTGCGATACGTTTGCCTTTATAGTCTTTAAGTGTTCTAAGGTTCTCATCCCGCGAGATCATCCCCAAGATGCCCCAGACAGAGACATTTAAAAGTCTGATGTCTACCCCTTTATTGTTTAAAATAGCTGCAGTATTGGTCGGGATGGCCACAAAATCCACATCGTTATGGATAACCATAGCACGTAGCTCATCCGGATTTTTCCAGAGATGAAACTCCACCTTTTTGGCCACATCATCAAGAGCACCGGTCTCTATCATGCGAAAAACGGGGTGAGAAACGGAGGCAAAAGGGCCTGCAATGACGATCTTGTCCACTTTTTGTGCCAAAAGGCTGCTGCTCCATAAAAATGTAACTGCTGCTAATAAAGTCATGATCTTGTTCATACTTCTATCCTATTTTTAAATTCTAATTGTGATTATAATAAGAGTTATCAATTAAGAAGTTGATGGAAATCAAGTTATTGTAGGAAAGGAAGCATTATACGTATTGTATATAGGGTACCTCTAAAAACCCTAGCCATCCTCAGCGCTAGAGAGGAGTTCACAATCAAGGCGACCTTTTGAAGCCCTAGCTGTAGCTAAGGCGAGAAAGGACAACGTCGAGTGTGGATTCCTCTCTAGTGCCCGAAGGGAGGGATAAAAAGAGCGATCTCACACAAAACTTTTTATCCTCATAGCTACGGCTATGACTGACCAAAGGAAATACCCTTGTGTGCAAAAAAGATTTTGCACGATCTCACCTCTTTTTCTTCCCTCTGCGGATCGTTAGGGTTTTTAGAGGTGCCCTATATTACAATGAAACTTTTAGTAATCAACTCGTATCCCTATTTTGCTATAATGCCACCAATATTTTAGAGTTTACCCAAGAAAGCAGAATTATGGATTACTTTGCAAAACGTATTATCCCTTGTCTTGATGTCAAAGACGGTCGCGTTGTAAAAGGCGTGAACTTTGTGGGCCTTAAAGATGCCGGTGACCCTGTCGAGGTGGCCAAGCGCTACAATGAAGAGGGTGCAGATGAGATCACTTTTTTAGATATTGGAGCCTCTCATGAAGGTCGTGACACTATTGTAGACATCGTTGAAAAGGTTGCTAAAGAGGTCTTTATACCTCTAACAGTAGGCGGCGGTATTCGTAAACTTGAAGACATCTATGCGCTTTTAAATGTAGGGTGTGACAAAGTCAGCATTAACTCTGCCGCTATTAAACGCCCAGAGCTTATCAACGAAGGTGCCAAACGTTTTGGTGCCCAGTGTATTGTGGTTGCTATTGATGTTAAAAAGACAGGCGATCAGTACAATGTCTACCTGAATGGTGGCCGTGTTGATACCGGTATCAACGCTGTTGAGTGGGCGAAAGAAGCAGTAGATCGTGGAGCAGGAGAGATCTTACTCACCTCTATGGATGCTGATGGTACTAAAGCAGGTTTTGACCTACCGATCACACAACAGATCAGTGACTTGGTCAACGTTCCTATCATTGCCAGTGGCGGTGCGGGAACGATGGAACACATCAAAGATGCTTTTGACCATGGCGCAGATGCTGCCTTGGCTGCCAGTATTTTTCACTATAAAGAGATTGATATTATGGATCTTAAACACTATCTACACCATCAACATATTCCAGTAAGGTTATAACAATGAGTACAACACTATCTAAAATCATCGAAGATGCCCAGCAATTGAGCCCAAAAGAGCGCGTACATGTCGCAGATGCCCTGATTAAAAGTCTACAGACCCCAGAGGCTGAGATAGAGCAACAGTGGATACATGAAGTCTCTAAAACACTTAAAAAGTTGGAAGACAAGCAGCGTCGTTCTGTTTACGGCATTTAAGGTCAGTTATGATTATCTGCGCTGGTAACAACGAGAACTTTGACTTCGCAACCCCTATGGGCGTGGGTCTGGTAGAGACTGCAATGAACCTCACGAGACTCTGTCTTTTTGACAAGCCTGAGTTTTTACTGTTTGTCGGAACAGCAGGCTCTTATGGAAACAAAAAGATCTTTGACATAGTAGAGTCCAAAACAGCGGCGAACATAGAACTCGCATTTTTAGAGAAAAAAGCCTACACACCATTAGACAACGTGGTCAGTACCAACACGGAAGGGACTAAAGACATTTTAGTAAACTCTTCGAACTACATCTCTACTGATGTGGATTTGGTCAAGAAGTTTTTAAACTTTGGGATCGAGATAGAAAATATGGAGTTTTTTAGTGTTCTTCGTATAGCGCAAGAGTTTGATATCCCTGCCGGAGGTGTCTTCTGTGTTACAAACAACTGTGATGAAAATGCTCATGCAGACTTTTTAAAAAATCATGACGAGGCTAAGGTCTTACTTAGTGAATATGTCAAAAAACGTATTTTACAATTAACAGCGAAATAGATTTTTTACAAAGTAACATTAAAATTTCCATCGTATGCCTAGGCTCATATAGCTACCACTCATGTCAATAGCTATCTGTGTTCTAGTAGTGCCATCATTAGTATAGATATTGAAATTTGCATGTGTCAAATAATTATACTTCACATAAAAATCAAAACTTTCTTTTTCTAACATCAACTTCAAGCCATATGAAAAAGCACTTTTTGTTTGATCTATAGGGACATTTCCATTGTGTGAATTAATAGCCGTCTTTGCAATATATAAAGACTTCAAAGAAGGACCCATACTGATGTCTTGCCCTAATACGGAGTATGTATATAGTAATGGCAACTCAAAATAAATAATATGAGAATATGATAGATTGCTATAAAGTTGATACCCTAATGTAGGTTCTATTCGACTGTGTAAAGAGGAGAGGTCTATTTTCCGACCCACGCCGAAAGTATTCATCGTTCCTCTAGTATAAGAAGACCCTCCTGCACCAGTTATTTTATACTCGTCATTCATAGGATGTGCAGACAAAGCCATTTCTATAGTAATAAAGGTCTCTTTTGCATAGAGACCTTCAGTGAATAACAACAATAACATAATACTTTTTACTATTTTAAAAATCAAAAACTTATAGCTCCTGGGTTGCATTTATTGGACACTTATATTTGCTGAGTTAGCTTACCGAGTATTTTAAATGATAAATAAAAGTATATCAAACAATAAATAATAAATAACAACTAAATATTTCAATAATGTACGTGACAATCTAAGTACTGTACTATGTAAAAAATATGCTAGATAAAAAGGATGATATAAATAAAAGTAATTGTTGTTAAAAAGTTGTAGTTTGGGGAGTGTTAAAAGAGGGAGATAAGTCTACAGACCGAAGTCTGTAGAAGCAAATAGGGTTACAGTGGTGTAACGTTCTCTGCTTGAGGGCCTTTTTGACCTTCACCAACTTCGAAAGTCACTTTTTGACCTTCTGCTAATGTAACACGGCCGTGACCAGTGCTGTTTACTTGACGAAAGTGAACAAATACATCTGCTCCGCCATTATCTTGTTGGATAAATCCATAACCTTTTTCGTCGTTGAACCATTTTACAGATCCGTTTTGTAATTCTGCCATTACATGTCCTTTTAGGGAAAATATACACTTCTTTCGAAGCGGAATCAAAATCGGGGAGTCTTCAGGTCTATCAGAAAAATACTGGTTACACACTAAAGATGAACTCGAGCCTCATCTTTCATCGGGGGTATTATAGCTGTCTTTTTATAATAATACAAATGAATTATTAATTTTTGTGATTTTGTAGCCAATTTGTGACAAATCTAGTGATATTTATCCTACTGTTTCTCTGAAAGCCGTGTAATAAAGAGTGCAATGAACTCTTGGACACCCAACTCTTGAAAGTTCTCATCAAAGACTTCTGCACCACCACCTGCTCCAGCGCGAAGGTCCTTGTAATACCGTATGGTAGCGGGTCTTTCCAGAAAATTGTTGACTGGACGTTGAAACAGTAAGGTGTTTGCATTGATGTGATGTTGTACACAAAAATCCAAGATATATCGGTATGGCATGCGGTTGCGTTTTTTCATAGAGGCAAAAGTAGATGGAGTGATGCCTAATGCCTTGGCTACATCTTTGTCATGCACTTTACACTGCTTTTTTTGAGAAAGTATGGCCTTAATCTTAAGGATGGTGGTTTGAAAGTTGTTCATATCGCAATCATAGAACAGAAAAAGCACGATTTATAAAAGTATGGCAAGTTGTTATGATGTTGTTGAGATATATAGTCCGAAAAACTATTAAAAAAATATAGAATTTAACACAATTTGTAGTTGTTTTAGAGTAACCTTTATAATTACACCATACATTTGGAGCACTATATGAAAATGATTTTGACACTTAGCTTTTTGACAACAGCACTTTTAGCAGGTTTACATGAGACAAAACAGGGGCTGTTTTTAGAAGTTTATGAAAAACATGATTCACAATCAAGGATCATTGCTGAAGTCTCTACCCAGAAAGGCCACCTGGAACAGTTGAAATGCCGTGGTGTTCGTAATTCAGAGTGGTGCAAGATACGTTATCGTAGTGAAGGGGTCATCTTGGAAGGGTGGAGTGACAAAAAGTCTTTAGATGCATTATCACAGGTCCCTAACACAAAGTCCACTTTTGAGATGCGTTATGGTGGGCGTTATGCAGAAGCAGGACATGACCTTCTAGCACTGGATGATGGCTTTTTAGTGGTGGGTAGTACAGAGAGTTTTGGTGCAGGCGCCCGTGATGCTTATGTAGTGAAGACAGACCCCTTTGGTAATAAACTATGGGACAAAAGTTACGGAGGCAGTCGTGATGACAGTGTTGCTGCGGTGATCCCTTTTCAAGGTGGCTATATGCTGACTGGTGCGACTTATAGTTTTGGTAATGGAAACGAGAATCTTTATGCGCTTCGTATTGATGCGAATGGGCAAATGATGTGGCAAGAGGGTTACTATACCCAAAAACGTGATCGTTACAGGGGAAAGGCATTAGCGCTTGTCAACGATCAGCATGTCATGGTAGCAGGCTCACAGGAGCATGTGAAGTTTTTTAATGGAGACACCTTCTGTTATTTGACCGCCATCGATGCCAAAGGGCGTCAGAAGTGGGAGCAGTTTTATGGTGGAAGCAGTCCTGATCGGGCAAACAGTATTGTCAAGGTGAATGGCGGTTACGTTTTTGCAGGTATGACAGAGAGTTGGGGTGACAGTGGTAAAAACATGTATGTGGTCAAGATCGATGATCAAGGCAAGAGAGTGTGGCATCAGGCATTTGGCGGAGAGTTGGATGATGTAGCTCATAAAGTGATCGCAACTATAGATGGAGGCTATCTGCTTGTAGGTTATACCAGCAGCGATCATCGTAAACTTAAAGATGTCTATGTCGTTAAGCTTGATGCCAACGGCGTCTCTCAGTGGCAACGTCATTATGGTGGCAGTGCTGATGAAGAGGGTCTGGGTGTGGTGGAAGCAGAAGATGGTTATGTCATCGTGGGCTATACCAAAAGTACAAAAGATTTGAGCAGTGACCTTTACTTGTTAAAAATAGACTTTGATGGTCTTGTTGTCTGGACACACAATTATGGTGCCAATGGTAATGATGGCGGAGAAGCTATTGTCAAAGTTACTGATGGGTATGTGATGACAGGTTTCAGCGACAGCTCAAGCGACAAGGGCAGAGAACTTTACCTGCTAAAGGTAGACAAAGAGGGAAGACTCTAAAAGAGCGTGTTAAAGTGCTTTAAGTGCCTCTTGAAGCAGTTCAAACCCTTCAATCTCACCAATAGCTGTAGAAAGTGGGATTGAAGAGGTCTTACCATCTTGCTCAAAACGTAAAACACGTGTTCCTGGACGGCTTATAAGTCGCTGTATGTCACTTGATGGAATGTGATAGCTTTTATGGTCATCTTCTAAAATAAGTTGTTGATTAGTATATGTGAATTTCATGGGTACCTTAACAGTTGTAATGTTGAAGTTTGTATTTTTATGGTGGACAGTGAGAGATTCGAACTCTCGGTACTTTCGTACACACGCGTTCCAGGCGTGCTGATTAAACCACTCTCACAACTGTCCATGTTTGGAGGATGTGATTATATCAAAAAAAGTTTAGATTTCATTTTTAGTAGATTAATTCTTCTTTACATAATTAAAAGAAATTATAAATATAAGTAAAATTATATAAAAAGTTTAGTATTCTTTTAATTCAAATAAATAATATAGGAGTTAGTTATGTTTAGAAGTGTATTTTTAATGGTAGTCATGGTGATGAGTTTGAGTGTGGAGAGTATGGCGTTTGACTTTTCTAGTCCTACGGAAACGCTTTGTACTCCAACGACACAAGTGGTAGATGTGACGATGTTTAATGATTCTACCAATTTGTCATTTAAACTTTTGGAGACTTCTGCAGCCGTGTTGAGTCTCTCAGAGTCGATGCTTGCCAATGCATCTATAGCCAACACAGAATATGTTCAGGCCATGCTTCAGCTCTCTACGGACATAGGAACTATGGCAGACCGCATTGGTGAGATGGCTGATCGCATTGTTGAGACAGAGTTTCAGATAGGCTATATGGCAGATCGTATTGTGACGACACAGACGATTCAAAATGCTAACGTGACAGCGACTCAAGCGAACATCGTCCAGGCACAGGCTAATTTCCTGGCAGTACTGGCACAAAAATAGAAGTATCTTTTCAGCCCAACAGGCTGAGCAGGGCCAGTGTGGCCAACACGACGATGTCTATCTTATGTCGAAGGGCCAGCGCCGCTTTGACATCCTCTTTTAGTATTTTTTTCTTTCCCCGACCAAACCACGCTTTTTGTTTTATCTGTCCAAAATAAGAGGTGTCTCCTCCGAGTTTGATCTTCAGTGCCAGTGCCATAGCACTGATAGGGTGTCCGGCATTGGGACTGTCGTGTTTTTTACCTTGAGAGTAGAAACTTAAAAGAGGTGTTGTCTTAGTGAGTAGCATCAGTAAAAGAGCCGTGAGTCTTGAGGGGATGTAGTTAAGCAGGTCATCTAATCGTGCGGAGGCTTTACCGTATTTTTCGTAGCGCTTAATTTTGTAGCCGACCATAGAGTCCAGGGTGTTGACTGTTTTATAAAAGACAATGCCCTCAAGCCCAAAAAAGAGTAAAAAGAGAAGGGGCGCGATGACACCGTCGCTGAGGTTCTCTGCATAGGTCTCTATGCAGGCTTTGTTGATCTCACTTTCTGAGAGGTGTTTTGTATCACGAGAGACAAGCATACTAAGCTTTTGACGGGGATCTTCACTACTTATAACCTCTAAGACTGCATCATATAACATCTTGTGGGCAAGAAACATAGAAGCTATGAGCGCTGTGACGAGGGTCTCTAGGAGAGAAGGAAGAAGAGAGAGTATGTTTGTCAAGAACCATGTCGCTGTAAAGGTCGTTAAGGTTGTAAAGAGAAGGAGAAATACACCCCGTGTAACACTGTTTTTATAGTAGTGCTTTTCAAACCAAGAGATGAGTTGACCGATGGTAATGATAGGGTGGGTGATGAAGTGAAACTCGCCAAAGATTCGATCGATGAGATAGGCTAGAAAAGTGACCGTGATATTACTCATTTAACTGCTTTAAGATGTCATCGATATCTACATGGGTGTTAATATGTTGTGCAAAGTCGTCAATGGCTTGGGCCTTGTACTTTTTAAAGTGATACCCCTGGTACTTTGGTGTGATGGAGGTGAAGAGTTGTTTTCTAAAACAGTCACTCTCTAAAAGCCCATGAACAAAAGTACCATAGGCCTGAGCGTTTTGTAAAAAGAGATGGGGTGCTTTTCCATGGTGGATCTCATACCCCTCAACAGGGCATCCAAAAAGCTGGTAGGCCCCTTTTTTAAGGATCTTCTCCTGCTCAAAAGTGACACCGCCTTGAAAGTGTGAAAAACCCTGCATGGAGGTTCCGGCCTTCTCTTCGATACCGAGACTGTCGTCAAGTGTCTCAAACATCATCTCAAAACCGCCGCAGATACCGAGAATGGGTCTGTCACTCTCATGAAGCAGCTTTTCAAAACCTTTCTCTTTTAGCCATGACAGATCATGCATCACCCTTTTGCTTCCCGGGATGATGATCAGGTCACATTGCGAGAGGGCTAAGGGTGTGGAGATGAATTCAAGGGAGACCTCTTTGTCCGCGATAAGCGGTTCAAAGTCAGTAAAGTTTGAGATGTGAGGGAGCTTGATGACGCCAACGCTCAAGATGGCATCACCTGTCTCTTGCTGATAGTTCATCAAAGATTGGGCATCTTCAAAGCCCAGGTTGAAGGGGCGGTAGGGGACGACACCCAGTACCTTGAGTTTGAACTGCTCCTCTATGATGGAGATGCCCTCATCAAAAAGGGTGATGTCGCCGCGAAACTTGTTGACAATGACACCGATGACATTTTTCTGCAGCACTTTTGGCAGGAGGTTGTAGACACCCCAGATGGAGGCAAAAACACCCCCTCTCTCTATGTCCGCTACGAGGATGATCTTGTTCTCAAAGGTCTCTGCAATGGTGATGTTGGAGAGATCTTTTTGCATGAGGTTAAGTTCTACAGGGCTTCCGGCACCCTCGGCGATGATGAGCTCAAAACGTTTTTGAAGCCGTCTGAAGGCATCGCAGACTATAGGTTTAAGGGTATCGATGTCTCTGTAGTAGGCGTGGACATCTTTTTCGCCTACAGCTTTGCCGTTGACGATGAGCGAAGCACTGCTTTTTTGCCCCGATTTCAACAGTACGGGGTTGAAGTCACTCTCGGTCGGAAGCCCTATGGACTCCGCGGCGAAGTGCTGTGGCTGTGCGATCTCACCGCCATGGTCACAGACCTGGGCATTGTTGGAGACGTTCTGTGCTTTAAAGGGCGCGACCCTGATGCCGCGATGATGACAGAGGTAGGTAAGCGCAAAGGCAAGGGTTGACTTGCCGGCATCGGAACTGGTGCCGAAGATGCTAAGTGAGTGCATGGAGTGCCTTTTGAAGTGCCTGAAGTGATGTTTTGTCCTTGATGGCAAAGCGCAGATGGTTTTGGGGCAGGCCTTTGAAGTTGTCGCAGTCGCGTACCAGGATCTTTTGTCGGTAGAGGTGGCGGTAGATCTTTTTGGCCTTTTTGGAGCGCACGAGGATGAAGTTGGCCTCACTTTTGTAGACCTTCTCAAAAAGACCGCTCTCTTTTAAAATGGCACGAAGTATCTTGTAGTGTCCGGTCTGTTTCTGTCGGCTCTGCTCTTTATGCTGGGGAAGTTGCAGCACTTTAGTGAGGTAGGCCGTGTCAAAAGAGGAGAGGGGCCAGGCAGGCTGTACAAAGCTGTTTATGTTGCTTTTGTGTGTGAAGATGGCACCTACACGAAGCCCTGCACAGGCATAGAACTTGGTAAATGAGTGGACGATGTAGAGCTTTTTATAGTTTTTTATCTCTTCTCTGAGAGAGGGTCTGTCTGTGAACTCCAGAAAAGATTCGTCGATGATGATGTTGCACTCCAGTGCTTTCCACATCTCAAACAGCATCTCAAGGTCATAAAATATGCCATCAGGGGTGGAGGGGTTGACAAAGACAACGGTGGCATTTTTCTTGGGTCTCTTTTCGAGAGACTTCAGACGGTTGATGAGGTGGGTGTAGTCGCTAAAGTGTTCGGAGGCCTTGATATACTCGCCATAGAGCGGGGCATAAAGGTAGGTGTGTTTGGGACGCAGCGTTCTGAAAAGCTCGAAGATGGCACTAGACGCACCGTTGAAAAGGGCGATCTGTTTTTTTTTCAGGGCATATGTGTCGGCGATCTGCTTTTTGAGCTCACGATACTCAGGATCACCATAGGCAGAGATGCGTGTCTGTGTCAGTGCTACTGCGACGCTGGGGATGACGAAGTTGATGTTGGAAGAGAAGTCGATGATCTCTTGGGGTCTGCACTGCAGTGTTTTGGCCATGGTGTAGATGTCACCGCCATGTTGTGTCTGTGTCGCTTTCATCTCAGCGCCCTTTTGAGTTTTTTGAGTGAGTACTGCAGTCCCCGTGCATTGGTGCTGTTGCTGAGAAGTCTTTTAAGGGTGTAGTAGTCGGCTGCGATCTGCATGATGGGCAGGAGGCTCTGCAGGGTGATCTTTTGGGATGTTTTGGCATTATAGCTTTTGACAAGGAGACGCAGTTTTGTCGGGGAGTTGACACAGGCAGCGGCAGCGACTGCGAGGTCAAAAAGGAAGGCCCCGTCTCCGGCGTCGATAAAGTCGATGACACCGAGGTAGTTTTTGTCAAAGAGCAGATTGTCGAGAAAGATGTCGCCATGGATGATGCCATCATCTTTGAAGCTGCAGTGTTGCAGATAGTGGAACTTTTTGTAGTAATGAAAAGTCTTCTGTCTCAAGCGCTCAAGGTCTCGGGCGATCTGCTCTGTGTCAAAGAGTGTCCGCTCTGTACTTCGGTGTGCACTGGAACGGTGCATAACGGCTAGTGTCTGTCCCAACCGGCAGGTCTGCAGTGTGTTGAGTGTGCCAAGGGTCTCTCCCGGCAGCAGGGAGTAGAGGTGCCACTCCTGAGCAGAAGCGAGGCGGAGCGGTACACTGATCTGACAGGCGTGCAGTCTCTGCAGCAGCTTCTGCTCCGCTGCTGTCTGTCGGGGTGAGGCCGCTTCGAACTTCTTTAAAATGTAGCGCGCGCTCTGGTCGGAGACGATGTAAGTCGTGTCGATAATACCATGTGTGGTCGCAGTGATGCGGCTGAAGTGGTAGGTTGCAAAAAGTGTGTTGGCCTCCTGCAGAGTGAGTGGTGTTTTGACACCCATTCAGCGGGCACACGCTTTCATGATCTTCTTCCAATCCTCGTCGTAATGTTTTTTGACATAGCTCACATGATGGGGCACACTACATCCTGAACAGTCCTGATGGATAGCATCACCATAAACACCTTGCCTGCCGTCTTTGGAGTCGATGTCGCAGTAGCTGTAGAGAGTTTTAGCCTCTTTTTGCTCGAAACCCTCATCCTTGAAACGGAAGTTGGGACAGGCACAGAGATAGCAGTTGAGCGGTTCCATGTCATGACATTTCCTGCCGAGAGTGCCATCTTCGTTTTTTTCCTTGTAGAGGGGACAAAAGTCAGGCTCGTTTTTCACCATGTTATGAAAGTCGAAATAGGCGATGATCTCGTCTCTCTCAAGCCCCTTGGCCAGAAGTTTAGTCATCACCTCTTTATGTTTTTGTGCCTGTTCTTCAAACCAGGATAGATAACTCATATTACTTGCCTTTGATGATGAGGTAGATAAAAAATGGGCCGCCGATAAAGGCGGTCACAATGCCGATGGGGATCTCGCTCTGGAGCTGTGGCAGGCGGGAGAGGGTGTCGCAGGCTGCCAGAAAAAGGCCGCCGATGAGAGCGGTTGGGATGATGAGTTCATGGTTGGCTCGCGGGTAGAGTTTGCGTATGACGTGGGGTATGATCAGTCCGACAAAGCCTATGGGGCCGGTGATGGAGATGAGGACACCGATGGCAAGGGAGCTTACAAGCAGTAAGTAGTAGGTGACTCTTTTGGTGTCTACCCCCTTCAGGCGTGCATGCTCATCATTGACAGCGAGCAGAGAAAGTTCGAAACGTCTGCGCAGCAGGACAAGCAGTAATAAAAGTGCCATCACAGCCGCCGCAATGACCTGTGCGTAACCGAGTGTCGAGAGTGAGCCCATGGTGTAGTGGAGGATGGCGTGTGACTGCATGGCGGTGGCGACAGAGAAGAGGACCATCAAAGCGGCTGAGAAGAAAAAAGAGAGGGCGATGCCCAGCAGCAAAAGGGCGTTACTTCCTCTGTGGCTGACATAACGAGAGAGCCAGAGTATGAGCAGTACCGAGCCAAAGGCCCCTGAAACACCAAAGAGTGCCGAGAGGTTGACGCCAAAGAGTACGAGGTTGAGACCCAGCACGACCGCGATTCCTGTTCCCAAAATAGCACCGCCAGAGATGCCCAGGGTAAAGGGTGTCATCAGCGCGTTTCGAAAAAGGGTCTGAAAGAGCCAGCCGCTGAGTGCCAGGATGACTCCTGCGAAAAAAGCAAGCAGCAGACGGGGAAGACGCAGGTCAAAAAAGATGGTTTGCTCCAGCGAGCCTGTCTGAAAAAGGGCGGGCCACTGCATATCGACAGCACCTATAAAAGGAGAGAGCAGGGTAAGGGCCAGGAGGGTGAAGATAAAGAGTTCTTTAGCCATAGACCACTCCCAATATGCCCTCTTCAATGTTAAAGTCAACGCCATACGATCTTTTTAGATTCTCTTTTGTAAAAAAAGTGTCGGCATCGAGGTAGTGTTCAGCCGTGCCGTTTTGAATAAACAGGACTTCATATCCAAGCTTGTAGGCGAGGTTAAGATCGTGGGTGATAACGACTTTTTGTGTAGCAGTGTCAAGGGATTGCAGTGCTTTGTAAAACGCTACCTTATGGTGCGGGTCGAGGTTGGCAGTAGGTTCATCGAAGATGATGATCTTGCTCTCCTGTGCGAGCGCCTGGGTGATGAGCAGCAGCTGCTGCTGACCGGAACTAAGTTCACCTATCTTTTTGTGAGGGTCTAAGGCATGTTCTTTAATGAGAGAATATGCCAGCACTTCATCTCTTTCAGAGTAGGCTTCAAAGGGGGACTTGTAGGGGTGCCTTCCCATTAATATGAAGTCCAAAACAGTGATGAAGGTGTCATAGCTTTCAAGTTTGGGCGGGATGTAGGTGATGGTCCTGGCGCGCTCCTGGGCAGAGAGCTCTTGCAGTGAGTGGTTATGCAGCGTGATCTTGCCGCTGTAAGGCAATAATGCACAGAGCGCTTTGGCAAAGGTACTTTTACCCGCACCGTTCGCCCCGAGGATAACAAGGTTGTTTGTGGTCGTGATGCTGAGGTTTTTGAGGATTGTCTCTTTGTATCCACAGCTCAGGGCTTCTACACTGATCATTTGAGGACTCCGCATATGGTCTGGATGCTTTTGGCGATACGCTGTGAAGGGATGAGGATGTAGTCGTTTTGGATGACGGTGATCTTATGCTCTTTGGCCGCCTTGATAGGCAAAGCCATCCACTGTTTCTTAACGGCCATCGGGTCCACCTTGTCGAGTGGACCCAGCAGCAATAAAACTCTATCAGGGTTGCTGGCAATAATACTCTCTATGCTCATAACGGGCTGCATGTTATAGTCGTCTCTGTAGGCGTTGTGTGTGTGACAACTCTCTAAGATTTCTTCAAAAAAGAGGTCGTGCCCTGCCACATAGACCCCTCGGGAAAGCTCACTGGAACTTGCGAAGACTACCAGGACCGAGTCGTTGTTCTCGTTATGTGGAGCACTGCTTTTGGCATCCTCGATGTTCTGGATCATGGTCTGGGCGTTTTGGGGCTGTTTAAGTAGTTCACCCAGTTGGAAGATAGAAGACTCTATTTGCTGAGTACTGCCCAGGGTGAGAGTCTTGGTCTTGATGTTGAAGTGTCGCAGTTTGTCGAGAAAGGGCTGTTGGTGCTGCAAGCCTATGACGAGGGTAGGTCTGAGTGCGAGGGTACGCTCAAGTGAGAGGGTGGTATAACCGCCAACTTTTGGTCTTTTAGTGAGCTGAGAAGGATAGAGGGTATAGTCACTGACACCGACGATGTTCTGCGTCTCACCGAGTCCCGAGACGATCTCGGCAATAGCAGGGCTCAAGGTCACAATGCGCTCCTGGGCATAGAGGCTGAGTGTGAGTAAAACAAGTACTAAGATACGCATACAGTCTCTCCAAATTTCCAAGTCTCTGTGTTTAGCGTAGTATAAGCACTGTAAGGAAAATCAATGCTAAAAGCCTCTTCGAGTGTAATGTCTTTCAGGATATGCATCAGTACCCGGATCACACCGGCATGGGTAACGACTAACACACTGTTATAGCCTGTTTGCGGCAGTGTTTGGGTGAAAAAGCGCCGTATGCGCTTGATGTAGGCGTCGTAGGGCTCGCCGTCGAGTGCGTTGATCCACTGCTCGAAGTGCTCATAGACAAGGCCGTCTCTCTCGACAATGGCATCGAAGGTCATTCCCTCGTGGCGGCCCCAGGACTTTTCTCTCAATGCTTGAGAGGGGAAATGGGGAATGGGGAATCCCCCAGGGGAGCCTCTCTTGCTTCGCAATTCACCTTCTGGGGAATGGGCAGGTGTGGCCGTCATTCCTGCGGAGGTAGGAATCAACGAGTTTGAGTCGTCTGAAGGTTGTTGCTTGTGGATTCCTGTCTGCACAGGAATGACGGTGGCGGAGGTTGCTGGACTTAATTGGTCTATAATGGGCGCTACTGTCTCCTGACACCGCCTTAGGTCTGAACTGTAGATAGCATCGAAAGTTTGGTCTTTAAGCAAGCATGCCAAGGCTTCTGCTTCTTCTCTGCCTTTTGCAGAAAGTGTGATGTCGTTGTGCCCGTTATAGCAGCGGTGAAAGGCTTCGTCTACCTCGCCATGACGTACCAGTGTGATGGTCATGCACTTACCCCGACGAGTAGTACATTGAGTAGGAGCAGTTCGGTGACTTCGATAAGAAAACCGTAGATGTCGCCGCTGAAGCCGCCGAGCCGTTTGATGAAAAATCTTTTGACAAGCAGTAGTGTCAGCAGTGAGAAGGCGAGCAGCAGCCAGCTTTTGGTGAATAGAACAACACTTAGTACAAAAAGAGAGGAGAGGAGAAGCTGCTTTTGTGTGAACTCCTGTTTGGCGAGGGTACTCATGCCCTCTTTGCGGATATAGGGGAAAAAGTAGATGGCCAGCACGGC
>WGDB01000005.1 GCA_015493495.1 Helicobacteraceae bacterium
AAAGAGATCACTTCTGACGAGTCAAAATCTGCTCAAGATGCTATTCAAAAAGTGACAGATGGTTTTATTTCTAAAATCGATGCTACTCTAAAAGAAAAAGAAGCTGAGATATTAAAAGTTTAATTTTAAACTTTTAGGGGAATGGGGAATGGTAAATGGTAAATGGGGATAAACCTCATGACCTGACACCCCATTTTCTATTCACCATTTACCATTCACTTTTTCCAAAGGAAACCCATGAACGTTAAAAAAATCTATATGGATGCCGATGCACTTTTAGAAGGGCACTTCAAACTTAGCTCAGGGAACCACTCACAGTTCTATCTACAGTCTGCAAAAGTCTTGGAAGACCCTAAAAATGCTAAAATCCTGGCAGAGGGTGTCGCTGAGCAGATCAAAGCAAGTGGCCTTGAGGTCGATACGATCTGTGCTCCGGCACTTGGTGGTCTCATCGCTGGTTTTGCACTGGCAACAGCACTGGACAAGCGTTCTATTTTCGCTGAACGCGTAGATAAGGTCATGACGATACGTCGTGGTTTTGAGATCGCTAAGGATGAGCGTGTGATGATATGTGAAGACATCATCACTACTGGTGGTTCTGCTATGGAAGCAGCTAAAGCTGTTGAAGAGATGGGTGGTGTGGTTGTTGGTTTTGCCGCACTTGCTAACCGTGGTTTCTGTGATCGTCAGAATTCTGACATCACTAAAAAGCCTAACTGTAAACTTCCAGACGATGTACCCTTCTTTGCCTTGGAAGACTTTACTTTTGAGATGTATACGCCTGAAGAGTGTCCCCTCTGTAAAGAGGGTAAAAGCGAAGCTATCAAACCAGGTTCTCGCGGAAATTAGACTACACTTCTACTCTCCTCTTCATGAGGAGTGAACCAAACCTCTACGTACCATCTTTAACTTTAAAAAAAACAGCCCTAATAATAGTGACATATGGCCACAACCGCTAAATAAACTCAAAAAATACAATAACAAATCATTTCTATCTTCCCCAACGATCTAAAGGTAACAGCTTTGTAACCATGATGTAATCAAAATGTTTTACAATTCGCTTAACAAAACATTGGGTAGGAATATCCAACAGGAGAAATAATGAAAAAAGTAATCGCAAGCACATTAGCAGCCCTTAGTCTTACCACAACCGCAGCAGTAGCCGGTGACCCTATCCCGGTTTTTGCACATGCAGATAAGATGAAGTTTAGCGCTTTAACATATATAGGTTATAAATATAATGATTTTGATACAACACTAGGCGATGGCACGCCTAATACTAGAGAAGACACATCACAGTTTGAGATCCGCCGTGCCTACTTGCAAGTCAAAGGTTACTTTACTGAAAACACTAAGTCTTACTACCGTGTGACTTTAGATGTACACCAAGACTCTAAAGCATCAGGTGGTAGTACAGATGGCGATAACCTTTTACGTCTTAAATATGCTTTTATGTATTTAGACGAGGTCTTACCATACACGGGTGTTGAAGTGGGTATTGCTCACCGTCCATGGCACGATTATGAGGAGCATAACTCTTGGTACTTTAGAAATATTTCCAAGGTTCTTGTTGAAGACAAAAATGCTGGAGATCTGTCAAACTCTGCAGACTTTGGAGCAATGTTAAAAACAGAAACTAAATATTTTGATATGGATGCCGGTATCTATAATGGTGAAGGTTATCATGCACTTCAAAATAAAAAAGGTATGAGTTTTGAGTGGAGAGCTACTGCACATATTCTTGGTGTAAAAGGCAAGGACAAGCAGGATAAACTTACTTATTGGGATGCTTCGTTCTTTGGACAGTATAACCAAGAGCATAAAGATGTAACAGTAAATACCGCAACAGAAAGCCAGGACTTGGTATTTGGTGGTTTACATACAGTTTATAATCAACCAGCATTTTTACTAGCAGCACAGTATGTATATTCACAAAATACATCTGATATAGCAAATAATGTTTCTGGTCAAGCGGGACAGGGTTACAGTGGAAATGGTGAATTCAGATTTGGATCAGACTATCAATATAGAGTTTTAGCACGTTATGACTCTTGGACACCAGAAAACTCTAAAAAAGAGAGAAAAAATATGATTGCTGGCTTTGCATGGGATCAGGAAAAAAATGTTGAATGGGTTGCTAATATTGAAAAAACAGATGATGAAACAGGCTCCAATCGCGAATCTTACAATGGTATCGCCTATATGCTGACAGCACAGGTCTCTTTTTAATTTCCTCTAAGCAGATGCCTTTGGCATCACTTACCTTCTAACACTTTTAATACTGAAAAGATTTCTTAAACTGCCGCTCTTCTAAGCTCTCTTTTTGGGGTTCAGGAATTTCTTCTTCCAACTTTTTCACCATCTTGAATGAGATGGATCCTGCGATGTTAGTACTTTCACTGCCTTCAATTTTGTTAAAACCTAAACGTTTATATAGCTCGATAGCAGGGTTACCTTCTCTTACTGCAAGAGAGACTTGGGGATAGAGTTTAGCGATTTCAGAGAGCAGTTGGTTGATGATCTGTGTCCCAATACCCTGATTACGAAACTCAGGTAAAACAGCAAAAGCAAGTTCGGGGGTTTGCGTGTCAACAAAACCAAAGCCATTGGCCAACATACGAGACCAAGCCCCACCTGCGATCTTACTGTCAACTATGGCATAAACACCGATATCTCCGTTAAAGTTTCCGTAATTACGATGATACTGCTCGAGATAAGGATGATCTGCCAGTGTCTCAGCACTTTCGTCTAGGCGGGCAGCATATTTTAATAAGTCCTGGACTATAAAGGCTTCAGAAGAGCGTAAAAAGTAGAGTTCAATGTTCATGAGGTCTCGATTGGGGTAGGTCTCCTACTCTCAAAGGGTAGGGAAAAGATTATGATTTCTTGAAAAACTTAAAAAATGACAATAAGAATACCGCTATATCACAAGTTTTATCTAAAGGGCATCTCTAAACTTATAACTGTTTTTTCTCATATTTCTAGTCATATTATGCCCTTTTAGTATTTAGAAGTGGCCTAAAGGTCTATTTTAGTGTTTGTAGTCACCTTTTAGAGTAAAATAAATGATGTATGTAAAAATGAACATTCCCAATATATTGAGTCTTACACGTATTGTAATGGCTCCTTTTTTGCTTTTAAGTAGCTATTTTGGAAGTGAGCTTCTCTTTTTTCTCTTTTTTATCCTGATGCTGATCTCAGATGTTTTAGATGGCTATATTGCCAGAAAGCTTCACCAGTGCAGTAAAATGGGGTCACGTCTTGACAGCATTGGCGACTATGTGACCTACCTGAGTATACCTTTTGGCACTTGGTGGCTTTGGCCAGAGATCATAAAAACAGAAGCCCTCTATATCATACTGGCTCTCTTTCTCTTTCTGATTCCAGGTCTAGTAGCTAGAGTGAAGTTTGGGGTGATGGTGGCGTATCATACATGGCTCACCAAGTTCACTGCAGTAATGATGAGTCTCGCACTGATTATCATACTGTTTACCCATGAAAATACCTTTTTTCATCTGGCACTAATAATGCTTTTTTTAGAGGCGGTAGAAAGCCTCCTTATTACTTCTTATCTTAAAAGCCCTAGAGAAAATGTCAAGTCTCTGTGGCATGTCTACAGAGATAAACGATAACGTTTTAGTTAACCAAAAGGCTCTTTTTCGCACTATCAAACTTACTTAAAATAGCGGGAAGCATTAAAAGATCAACCATTACTGCGATCACCAAGGCCATCGCGGTGACAATACCAAAGTGGACATTAGGCAAAAACTGACTGAACGAGAAGACCAAGAAGGCAGCACTTAAGATAATGGTGGTGAAGATAATAGCACTACCAGCATACTGCATGACATACTCCAGTGAAGTTTGCATATCATCACCACGCTTTCGAGCCTCTCTATACTTGACCAAGAAGTGAATGGTGTCATCCACCGCCACCCCGATGATAATCGCTCCAGAGATCGCAACCCCCATGTCAATGGTCATACCCAGCCAACCCATAGCCCCTACAACCAGAGCGATAGGCAAGACGTTTGGTACGATAAAGAGCGGGATCATCCTGAGGTTTCTAAAGATAAACATCATCATCAATGAAACGGAACCTATGGCCAGCAAGATAGACTGCACCAATGTGTCTGTGACATCCGACTGCATATGTGCGAACATGGCCGTCTGACCACTGATATGGGCGGTATATGGCGTAGTTTTCCACCAATCTTCTGCCCACTGTATCATCTCCAAGTCCAGTGAAGTGTCCACAATGTTTACCAGTGCTGTCACACGAAGAAGTTGCTCATTAACATCCATACGGTCATTGATCTCCATTCCCTGTGGAAGAGAGAGTGAATAGAGAAGAAGATACTGTGCAATAAGTTGGTTGTTGTCAGGAACACTTTTAGAGTTGTTCATCACCTCATTGAAGGTTTTAACAATGTCAAGCAATGAGGCAACATGACGTACAGCCGGGTAGGTCTCTTTGAACTCATTTTGAAACTTTTCTACTGTTTTCATAAACTCCGGTACCTTGATCCCATCTTTTTTACCCGAATCAACGACCAACTCATAAGACATCGGTCCTGTCAAGCTTTTTTCCATAAACTCAACCGTTTTACGGAACTCCACATCTTTACTGAAGTAGCGCACCGTGTTGGAGTCCATCTTGACAAAGGCGATTCCCAAACCGATGACAATAAACAGTAGTGAAGAGAAGGCAAGGATCTTTGTATCATGTTGGATGATCCACTGGGCATAACTGTGAGCAAAAGGGCTGCGCTCTTGTGCTTTTTTCAACTCTTTCTCTTTGACCTTAGGGTTGATAATGGCCAAGACGGCCGGAACAAACAAGATGGTCAGAACAAAGGCAAGCAGAGCGGCATTGGCCGTGGCAATACCCAGTGTCCTAATAGGGATGACATGTGAAATACCAAGAGATGCAAAACCAGCTGCCGTTGTCAATGACGTGAGTAGGATAGGCAGGAAGTTTTTGTTAACACTATAGTGAATGGCCTCATGATTATCCATCCCTTTGCGACGGCCTATGAGATAGATCCAAAAAAGGTGCATGGCATCAGCAATACCAATAGCGACCACAAAGACCGGGATGTTCGCGGTGAAGTTGTTCATCTTGTAACCCAGTAGTACTTGAACAGAGAGTACGATCAAAAAAGTAAAGATAACCACTGAGATACTCAGCAGCATTCCCGAAGGGCGGCGGAATATGATCCATAGCAAGATCATAGCGATCAGCAACACCAGTGGTGTAAAGGTAGCCGCGTCATGTTGTCCAAGGTTGATAAACGCCATGTTCAGTACAGGCCCGCCTCCTAAATGAAACTTATAACCACTGCCGGCTTCTGCCGCGACAATCTCCTCTACAGAGGCTTTCAAGTTAGCCGCTACCATCGGGTCGTCACCTGCTTTAGGGGTCATACGACCGACGATCATCGTCGTCTTACCATCTTCACTGATGAGACGGTGTACTGCCGTATCTTCAGTCTGAATAATGCGAGCCTTCTCGGCCAACTGCTCTGGAGAGAGGGCATCAATATCATCGATGAAGTCTTCCACCAGAACATCATCAGGATATTCAGGATCAGCATGTACATATTGATAGTTGGTCAGGGAGTCTGCACGGGCGATGTACTTGGTCGTCCAGAGTTTTTGAGTAATATTGTCGATGACATGAAGGGCTTTAGGGTTCATAATGCCATTGTCATCTCTGAAGATGATCGTGACCGCATCATCGTTTCCAAAAATAGAACGAAAGTCATCATAGTTTTTCAAGATCTGCGAATCTTTGTCAAACCAGATACGGTAAGAGCCTTCAAACTCCAAATGTTTAAGCTGTGAAGCCATCAAGATGGTGACCAACGGAATAGTAATAGCAAAGAACCATCGGAATCTAATAATAAAATCTATAAATTTGTTCATCTTCTCTCTTTTTTAAAAATAATACGACAGGTTCAGTCCCACACGCTGATGCGCAGAAACAGTCCCATCGGAAGGGTTTAACCCCATAAGGTGATAGGCTGTCAGCGTATCTTTTGAAGGGTTGATATAGGCATAATCTGCTTTGACGCTTAAAACATCGAATAGACGGGTCTCATATTTAAACGAATAACTCTGCTCTTGGTAATCCATATCAATAATGGCACCAGCGATGATAGAAGAGTCCGAGGCATCGTTAAAGGTGTATCGAAAACCCACAAACAGATCATTTTGAAAGACTTGAAAGAGGTTTAAGTCTGTAGCTATCTTATTACTCTGATCAAAGGTGTTGTAGTAGTAATACTCCGCCAAAAGACCAAGATCTGCATCACCAACAAGAGAGGTCAAGGTATGTTCTATTCCAAGTCCAAACTGATAGTAGTCTGCAACAGTCTTACCCGAACTGCTCACATTGTCATCAATAACATCAGTAGCCAAAGCCTCTACTTTTAAAAGGGTTGAACCTACCACCATAGTGTTATAGGTCATAAGCTTGTTGGCCAAGTAGACCTCTTCAACAAACTCGGTAGACAATGAAGCAAGATCAACAACAGAGTCAAAGGCACGTTGTGAGTCAAAACCATGTTGCACGATGACAGCATAGTCTATAGGGTAGTCACTCTCAGTAGAGCCACTGTAACTTAGGTACAGTGTTGGTCGATAAAGGCTTTCACTGCTCTCTCTGTTGGGATTATAAGAGACATCTAAAGGACCGAATTTCTCTGGAAAGAAGTAGTAAACATAAGGATAGGCTGCCATCTCCTGTTTCTCTTCGTAGAACTTAGCAATTACCGAAAGCTCACTGTTGTCAAAATAGTGAGTATATGAAGCGTTCCATGCTCCCTGCTTTTGAGGGTCCAGACCATCTGTTCTAAAGTCTTTGGTATTAAAGGTATCTACGATGTTGTTAACCTCTAGAGCACCCCAAAAACGGATATTACGACCACCAAAGAGCATATCATTTTCAAAATAGTACTTTCCATACAGCTCATCTAAACGTATAAAAGTACGTTCATTTTTTTCATCACTCAGATCATAACTGTCTTCTTGAGCATAAATATTCACGGTAGCTTCAAAATCACCCTCGATATACTTGAGTTCAAGTTGTTGTTGCAGGGTCAAGTTACCAGGATGTTTGCCTGCCGGTTTGGTAAGATAAGCCTGTGTATCGACACCGACGTACCCTTTGTATTCAAACTCACCGTAAAGAAGTGAAGAGAGTAAAAACAGGCCTAAAATAGGTCTCATCGCTTAAGGACTCGTTTGTTAAAGTCTTTATCTGTCAAACCGTTTTTGATGGTCTCATTTTTCCACACTAAAATGGTCTTTTTATCATTTTGGTGGTTGAGCATCTCGATCTTGCCTATACGCCACACTCCACTGATTTTTTTATAGTCTGAGAGGGTAGAGGTCTTAAGAAGCTCTTTTTTACGGTCATAATAGTCTACTTTCATGGTCAAGAAAGTGTCCGTAGTCGTCCATGCCACTTGCTTGGTATAGCCTGAGTTTTTAGAGTTAGGAATACGCTCACTTTTATAGTACTTTTTACCATTCACCGTAACCTCTTGCGCATCACCACTGTAGTTGTACTTTTCAATGTTAAAGGCAGACAAGTCTTCATAAGAGAACTCACTCCCCATAAAAGAGCCTGACTTGTTTTTAGAAGCAATACGCTTAACACGTTTAAGTGCAGGAAGATAAAGCCACTGATCATCATCTTTGTCAGCATGTTCATAACTTAGGAACTTGGTTCCCTTAACATCTGCAGGAGTTAAAAATTCCATTAAGGATTTATCTCCGCCCTTTTTCTCTAAGACCATAGATTTCATAGTACGTTGACGCTCTTGACCATTGGCGTTGATCAGTGTCATCACCATCTCTGCTTTAGCGTCACCATAACCACTCATGACTGCATCACTCTTTTTAGCCAGATCATAATTACTGATTGCCCACACATTGGCAACCATTGCCATACTTAATAGTAATCTCTTCATTTCGAACTCCTTAATTTTTTAAACCATTCACGACGTTTACAAATCAGAACCTGCCCGGGACAGATACCTGTTGCAAAGGCAAATACCGCCATAGTTGCCGGAACATAAATCAGCCAATGAACAACATCAAATCCTGTCAGATAGATGCCGATCCATAACATCAGGCCCGGTCCCAGAAACCATTGCCGCTGGAGAGGGTCTAGTTTTAATTGACACATTTTATCACCTTTTCACTCTTTTTTAACCAAAACAGGATTTTATGTTGACAATGTTAACATAGCATGTGAACATTGTCAACATATTTAGAAGATTTTTGGTGATTTGTTGCTAAAATACACTTATGGAACATAAAAAAAGTGACACTTATCATCACGGTAATTTAAAAGAGAGCTTGGTGACAACAGCTCTAGAGATGTTGGATAGAGAGGGTTTAGAGGCGATTACGCTGCGAGAGCTTGCCTCGCGTTTGGGTACTTCTCGTTCCGCTATTTACCGTCATTTCAAAGGTAAAGATGATCTTATGAGAGCCGTGATCCTAGAAGGGTTTACGAAACTCGATCAGGCCATTGCCCCTTTTTTCGACCACTCTAAGATGCCACTTCTTGAACGTTTTCATGCAATGGGTCTCTCTTATATCCATTTTGCCACAACCAATCCCAACCTTTACAGACTGCTCTTTGGTCCTGATATGTCACAAGAGCGTGAAGCGGTCTGCCAAGAGGAACGGCCAGACCTGCATAAACTCTTAAACAATACAGCAGATGCACAGATCCTCGCAGCAGAACCCGATGATGCCTTTCACCGTCTGGTGAAGATCATCGTAGAAGCACAGGAGGCAGTGCTCTTTAAAGAGGGTGACCCTGTAATGCTGGCAACAACTATTTGGTCATTTTTACACGGTCTTTCAATGCTGTCCATTGACGGCCATTTGAGTGTGGTAGGCAATCTAGACGCTATCTATGAGTCCAACTACAAACTACTTTTAGAGGGCTTGGCAAAAGCATAAAATCTTTTGGCCTATACTTTTTTCTCTTTCGCTTTTTTCATAAAACTCAAGTCATAAAACTTACGCATCCACATATCGAGCGGACT
>WGDB01000006.1 GCA_015493495.1 Helicobacteraceae bacterium
GAGTGGTGAGCTGAAGTGCAAATCGCGCCGCAGCTGGAACTTTTATTTGTAGGGTTGGAGTTGATAGCCCTCATGCATTAACTTCATGACACCACCCACAAGGTTCTTAACATTAGTATAACCCTGCTGATGCATAAAGCCTGTGATCTGCGCAGTACGAGACCCTGTACGACAGATAAGACCTATATTAGCCTCTTTACCGCCAAGTTCATCAATCGCTTTTAAAAAGCCCTCTGCATCATAACCACCACGCTCATCAAAAAACATAATAGTCTTAGAACCTGGAACAATACCTGACTGAGCCCACTCGCCCGGAGTGCGAATATCTACAACGATCATATCTGAATTTTCTAACATATCTTTGTCTGGAGTTACATTCATCTTCTGTATTCCTTATAAATAAAATTTGGCGTAATTATACCGAAACTCTCTCCAAACATCTTTAGAAAAACAATGTTACATAAATAATTAAGAAGCTATCTTTCATCTTTAAGGATCTCTTCCATAGACCTGAGTCCTCTACAAAATCCTCCTGGCATGAACTAAACCCACATTTGTGTAAAGTATTCTTTTCAAAGAACATGACTTTATATTACCTTTGACTCTTGATGCTTGTCTACATATACCTTCATCTCTGGAGTATAAAATTGATAGTTGCCACGTCCCTCATTTTTTGCCTTATACATAGCACTGTCAGCATTTTTAAGTAAGGCCTCGCTGCTCTCACCATTATGAGGATAGATACTAATACCAACACTCGCACCTAGGTGCAATCTCTTCTCTGTTAAGATAATAGGTTCTTTGACAATCGAAATGATCTTGTTCGCCACAACTGAGATAGCATCAGAGGTCTGCAAGCTCTCCATAATCACTATAAATTCATCCCCACCGATACGCGCAACCGTATCTTCCATTCGTACACTGTCTTTGAGACGTTGTGCAAAAAACTTTAGGACCTCATCACCCGTTTCATGACCTAAAGTATCATTGATCTCTTTAAAATGGTCTAGATCTATAAAAAAGATAGCGATTTCCTCTTTATAGCGTGCTGCCTTGGAGATCGCCTGTTCTAAACGGTCATTAAAAAGGGCCCGGTTAGGAAGACCTGTCAAAGCATCATGATGGGCCTTGTAAGCTAAGAAGTCTTTTTGACGGTTGAGTTCGGTATGGCTAAGATCCAGTTTTTCCAACATCACATTAAAGTTCTTAGCAAGTTCACCGATCTCATCATCGTTGTAGACAGGAATCCTATTTCTCAGGTTCTTAGTCTCTATGATCTCACTTGTTAAAGTGTTAAGCTCTCTAATAGGTCCAAGAATGGACTCCAGTAGTTTTTTGCGATATCTATAGGTCGCTACAATAGCAGCTGATATGATCAAAAACAACATTAAGATCTCTATTAAGGTCTGATAAATAAAAGTGTAAATAGAAGCTACTATAACAACTATACCCACCATCTGACCGTCAGCTTCTATTGGGATCTGCATATAAATTTGTAGGCCCTTCCATATGGATGTCTTAGAACGTTTTATGGCATCAAGACACTCACTGTCCAACTCACTCTGTCCGTTTTGGTAAATGCCTAGTTCCTCACCTTTTTCATTATAGACCAAGGCATATAGGACCTCTGGTTTATGTCGTAAGGTATGTAAGACCTTCTCGACCTGATCTTTATCATCAAAAAGAAGTGCTGGAGCGATATTGTCGGCAATGAGCATACCTAAGGTACGCACATGACTCTGTAATAGCTGTCGCTCATTATAAAACTCAAACAATAAAATCAAGACAATAGAGAGATTACCAGCGAGCGCTAGCGTCGTCACACCTATAAACTGCAACTTTTTAGCTATAGATAATCTGTTATAATGCTCAAACGTGTTTTTAAATAGTGTTACTTGCAATCATTCCCCTTAAACTGTATTTTATCATCTATAAACCAATTAAAACTAATATTTTTACTCTATATTTCACTATTATCTTATTTTACACAGTTATAAATACTATTAGAAGTAAATAATAGGTATTGTGTCTTGAACATTTTTAAAATCAAGGTGATTCTGTGAAGTTTATGGTGCACTATCTTTTAATTGTTAGCACTGTTTTACTCTTTATCGGGTGTAGTACACCGGTAAAAGAGACCGTATTACCATCTCCCTCACCGGTATTAGTAAAAAAAGAGAGAAAGACATTTACCCCTATACACCGTTATCTTACTGAAGATGTTGGCCCATTTGTACATGGAGAACGCGTCACACTCATCGATGCCAACGCAACATATGGAAGAACAAAAAGAGGCAGTATACCTCTAGAGAAGCTAGAGGCCCAACGTAGTACCTTTCAACTCAACATTAAGACTACTCCAAAGGCTGAAATCAAAATACTGAACATCAAACCAAAATATCATAAAGATATCTGGCTCAAGCAGGGTAGATACCAAGTGGAAGTAAGCTCAAAAGGTTATAAAAGAGAGAGGGTTTGGGTCAATTTAGATAAAGACACCAGCCTTGCCTTCGCACTCAAAAAAGCAGCTCCTAAAAAAGAGCAACTGATTGGGACTATCACATGGAGTAGCACTCCACCTATCATCCATAATAGCAGCATCTATGTCACTCCTGCACCCCATAAAAAATATGCATGGAATGAAGCCAATAGAGTGTGTCAGAACTACAGCACCACCCTTTTCAAACATACTGTAACCACATGGAGACTTCCTACAGCACAAAAGCTGCTACAACTCCACAGCGAAGAGAATGTAACACAAAATGGTCTTTATTGGTCCGCTACAACAGATGATAGACAACCCAACTATGCGAAGTATGTCAACCTGCGTACCAAAGAGAGCAGTTGGTACAAAAAACTAGGAAAAGCATATGTGCTCTGTCAGTACAACGGTGGTGTAACGCTTAGAGAGTCTGTGCAAGATATTGTAAAATCATTAGCTAGTGAGACGGGAGAAGCTCGCAAAAAAGAGCGCTTGAGTCTCTACACATTTGCGCTCTACTTAAAGTATGGCAATCCACAAGCAGAGGACTTAGTGTATGACCAGGAGAAAGGCTTGCTTACCTATCGGTTGATATCAAAAAACAGCCATAATGCTCAGCCTCTGTTTCAAAAGCTTATAAAACAAAAAACCAGCCTTTCTCAAGCAAAGATCTTAAAAGCAAAACAGAAACAAAAACATTTGACTATAGCAGCAACATTTAAAGTAACTGAAAAAGGTCTCTACTTTCTAGATGCTACTTTAAAGTGAAAAGCGTTCCGAATCGAAAAAACTCTCATCTGAGATATTGGAAAATGAGGCGTTTATAGAAGTGAAGATATCAGGATATTTGGCTTCCATCCCTTTTAACATCCCTTTCATCTCAGCACGGGCGTAAGGCATCTTGACATCAAAACGCATACTAGGACAGGCCTCATCACCTATAGCTTCGATGTTGTTGTCTTTTACAAAGGCAAGCAACTGACGTTCACGCATCTGGATCAAAGGACGTATAACCACTAAGCCATTGCCGGCCTTGTACATAGGAGAGAGTGCACGCATCTGACCGTTATAGATCATGTTCATAAAAAAGCTCTCTACTGCGTCATCAAGATGATGACCAAGTGCTAGTTTGTTACACCCTAAACGTTCTGCTGCTGAGTAAAGAGAGCCACGACGCATTCTGGAAAAGAAGGAGCAAAATGAAGAGTTTTTACGAATTTTATCTTGGGCTGTTTCGTAGATCTTGGTGTCTATAGCCTCATAAGTGATCCCGTACTCTGCACAGTGCTTCGCCAGATAGTCAAAGTTTTCACCCATACCGTAACCGATGGTCACTGCAATAAACTCAAAGTTAAAAGGAGCACGTCTCTGCTGCTCTTTAAGAGCATGTATAAGCGTTAGAGAGTCCTTACCCCCACTCAAACCCACAAGGATCTTGTCACCCTCTTCTATAAGATTAAAGTTACCGTTGGTACGACCCAACTGTTTCATGATCTTTTTGGAAGGGATGATAGAAGGGGTCTTAGCGCTCAAGTCTGTCAACCATCTTCATAATAAAATCAGCACTGATCTTTGCAGAACTTTCCATAAAGGCATCGAAGTTGAAACTGGCATCAGTATCTGCCGTGTCACTGATGGCACGCAGGATGAAAACTGGTATGCTCAAAGCATGGCAGACCACTGCTACAGAAGCACCTTCCATCTCCAGAGCATCCGCATTGAAGGTACTTTCTATAAAAGACTTACGCTCAGGATCGTGTACAAACTGATCACCCGTGGCGATCGTACCTTCTTGAAGAGAGACCTTCATCTCCTCTGCAACCTCAAAAGCCAACTTTCGCAACGCAGCATTAGTCTCGACGAACTGTGCACCACCTGGCACAAAACCGTGAGGGTGACCGAAAGCTGTGATGTCAAGGTCATGCTGACAAAGTTTGTCTGCAACGATCAGGTCTCCGATCTTTAGTTTAGGGTTGATCCCTCCGGCTACACCGGAAAAGAGTATAGTCTCTACACCAAAATGGTAGATCATCGTACTTGCAGTAAGTGTTGAAAAGACCTTACCGATTTTAGAGTAAGCGATCACAAGATCAACACCTTTATAGTTTGCCTCATAATAGGTGTTGTCCGCAATCTTTTTGGTTGTATATGTTTCTACTTTTTCTAAGATCGGTGCGATCTCTTCGGGCATGGCCCCTATGATTCCTATTTTCATTTTATACCTTTAGTACTTTTGTAGTCTCTTCAAATTTTTTCAGTTGTGTCACGATCTCACCTTGAGTGTTTAGTGCTCTGCTGCCACCCCAAAAGCCCAAACCATCTTCAAAACCAACACGGTTGACAAAAAAAACTTCAGCTTTCATCTCTTTAGCGGCATTGGCCAACAAACCTTGCCAGGTCGTCTCGATTTCCAAACCTTTATCACTAAAACCACGTGCAGGTGACGCCGCTAAGATATAAAGTATATCGGGATGTTCATCTTCAAGGTCTTCTAAGAGGTTCACCTCCCAAAGATCTTCACAGACTAACATGGCTGCACGACCAAAAGCAGTTTCAAAACTTTTGATCTGATGGCCCGGTTTGAAATAACGTGCCTCTTCAAACATACCATAGTTGGGTAGATGAACCTTATGATGGATATGTAGTAGTTCACCCTTGGAAAAGTAGAGTGCCGCATTAAAAAAGCCCTCTTTCTCTTTAAGTGCAGCACCTATAATGATGTCTATCTTTTGACTTACCTCTTTCAAAGCACTAAGCTCTTCTAAGGCCCAGGCATCTTCATGTAACTTGTCTTGAAGCATATAGCCATTAAGCGAGAGCTCTGAAAAAATAATAACATCAGAAGTCACAGATGCTTTTTCTATGCTCACAAGAGCCGAGACGAGGTTACTGCGATTGAGTCTTGGTGCGTTTTGAACAAGGGTGACACCCTTAGGAAATCGACTCATGAAAGTTCTTGGATGACCTTCTCTAAAGAGTCCATATCATTGACATTGAGTGTTGGCATCTCTTTATTGATACGACGGTTCATCCCTTTAAGAACTGCACCATTACCAAACTCTATGGCCATATCTACATCATCTTTAATAGCTAAGATAGACTGCTTATAAAGCACAGGCTTCACTAACTGCTCTGCTACAAGTTCAAGCGCTTGCTGCTTGGTCTCATAAGCTTTAGCCGTTACATTAGAGATAACCGGTGCTACAAAAGGCTTGTCCATCATACGCTCTAATTCTGTTTTAAGAGGTGCTTGCGCAGAAGCGAGCAGTGGACAGTGGCTGGCTACAGACATGTTCAAAAGCAGTGCACGCTTGGCACCGGCCTCTTTAAAGGTACCTTCCATACTTGCAAGATCAGGCTTAATACCGGCGATGACTAACTGACCATCTTGGTTATAGTTTGCCGGCCAGATACTTTTGTTCTCTTTATTACGTGCATCTGTACAGACTTTTTCAATAGAAGCATCGTCAAGTCCAACGATCGCCATCATACCTGCATCTACACCTTCACAAGCAGCTTGCATCAATGTACCACGTTTATGAACCAACTCAACAGCATCAACATAATCAATAGTCCCCGCAGCACAAAGTGCTGTGATCTCACCAAGAGAGTGACCTAGTAAAAGTGTTGGTTTGATCTCATGTTTTTGTTGGAACAATTTATAAGCAATAATACTTACCAGTAAAATAGCCGGCTGGGTATATGCCGTTTGATTGATCTGCTCGTTCTCTTCAAATAGAAGGGCTTTGAAATCAACACCAATACGTGCACCTGCTTTGTCAAACATCTCTTTTGCAAGATCAGAATTCTCATAAAACGACTTACCCATACCGATGGTTTGACTTCCCTGTCCAGGGAAGATCATTGCTACTCTTTTACTCATAATTGTCCTTTGATTGTTTTGGTATTTCTAAAACAGTGACAGCGAACTGTCCCCGATTTAAAACTACTTACTCTAAGCCGTAGTGACTCTGTTCTGCGATCTTTTTACGTAAAGTATTACGGTTGAGCCCTAACTTGTCTGAGAGTTGCAGTTGTGACTTGAACTCTCTTAGACCAACACGTATAAGTGGAACTTCATACAGGTGCAGATATTTTCTGTAATCATTTTTAGAACCCAGCTTGTCACTTAAATACTGCTCCATAATACCCATAAGGTCTTTTTCACCAATGTTGCTAAATTGATAATGCAAAAAGAGCTGTTTGCGTAGAGAGATGGCATTAGTACTAAGGTCTAACTCATAACTAGGTGTCCGATAAGGCTTCTCTTCACCAAAGATCGTGTTGGCTTCTTGCATAAATAGTTCTAATAGCGGTTTGACATCTTCCAAACGTTCACAAAGTGGTGGAATAAAGATACGAACACTAAAGGCATCATGAAGAGACTCAGATTGTGCATTTTCAGAACTGGTAACAACCACACGTGTCTTAGATAAAGTAATTGTTTCCAAAAGACGTTTAAAATTTGCTGCTTTTTCTATATGGGTTATGATCAACTCACTATTGTTAGCAACAGCTTCTAAGAGTGCGTCAAAATTGTCAGTGTTAATAATGGGGGCATTGGGAAGGATGTAACGCGCAAGCGTAAGCTTACCCGTTCCAGTCTCACCGTAAATAAGTGCATTTACAGTGAGTGTTTTTAGTAGGTTGGCAGTTTTAAATGCTTCACTAGAAGCACGTGACGTCCCTAAAAAATTAGTGACAACCACAGCCTGTACCACATGACTCACCTTCAGCAGGAGCGTTCTCAGCAGGTACACCAGAAAGGATCTCGTCAGCAGTTGCTTCACGGATGTTGTTAACAGCGACAGTGAACATAAGTGTCTTACCAGCAAGTGGGTGGTTGAAGTCAACAGTAACGTCTTCCTCACCGATCTCTTTAACAGTCACCTGTACTGTTCCGCCATCTTCGCCCTGACCATAAAGTGTCTGACCAACTTCAAGCTCGATACCTGCGAACTGCTCTTTAGGAACAGTCTGCTGTGCTTCTTCATTGTACTCACCATAAGCATCTTCTGGTTTTACAAGAACGTCGCCCTTGTCACCAATGTTCATGTCAGCAATACCAGCCTCAAGACCAGGAATAATCTGACCCTTACCATAGATAAATACTAGTGGCGCGCCACCAACGTTAGAGTCAACAACAGTGTCTCCGTCTTTTACTTCATACTCGATAGATACAACTTGATTTTCAGCAATTGCCATAATAATTCCTCTTTTGGGGCTACGCCCCGTAATAATGTAGACGCGATTTTAGCAGATTAATCTATGGATTGGCTGAAAATTAAGCAATAGCCTAATCTGTTAATAGAAAATAGAAAGTTTAGAGAGACCGCCCAGTCTAAAGCTGATCCAAATAGCGTTTAGCCTTTTTCGCTTCAGTCGATCCAGGGTACTTGGCAATCACCGCATTATAAAACTTCTTCGCATTTTCAGTCTCGCCGACTTGTGCCATAGAGTAAGCAGTTCGCAACATCAGCGTTGGCATATACGAGGCTTTTTTATAACGAGAGGCACTCTCTTTATAATGGGCTATTGCCTTACCATAATCTTTTTTTGCAAAGTAGCACTGCGCTATCATATAATGACCAAAGGCTGGTTTGTACTTTCTGTTAACCAACTCTTTATAACTGTTAAGTGCCTTGTCGTACTCTTTAGCAGCATACTGTTTCTTAGCTGCTGTTGCCAAGTCACCACTGCTTTTTTTAGAGCTACTGCTTTTAGCACGCTTTTTTAGTTCACCTGCGACTAAAACTTTAAAGGCATTAACATCATCAACTAAAGTATTAAGCTCTTCTTGACTAGCAAACTGAGCACTCTGCGCATCCATCAGTTTACTCAACTCTTCTATAGCTGTCTTCAACTGAAGCATATTTTCACTGTTAAGTGCAATCTCTTTTTCCAGTTTACTCAGACGTTCTTGAGTACTAAGGTCACCATTTTTCTTTGATGCGCTCATATCAGCTAAAGCGATCTTATTTTTCTGTGATTTCTGCGCAATTGCTTCTAGCACAGACTGCAGACCATCTACACGTTCCCGTAATGACTCTACTTCACTTTTAGTGGAGTTTAACTTACGATTTTGTGTTTTGATCTTTTTGTTGTTTTCAAGAACTTTTTTTTCAGCAGGAGTAAGACCATATGGGTTATCACTGTTAAGATCACCCGCACCAAAAGCTGAGGGTTCCCCAGCCATAAGAGAAAGAGAAAGAAGTATTATGGATAAAACTAAACGCATCTACAGTTTATGGAAGTATTTTAAAGTCTACGCGGCGGTTTTTAGACCAGCACTCTTGTGTTTTTTCTGTACACACAGGGTTGCTTGAACCATAACTGACCGTAGTGATCTTCTCTGCGACAATACCATCATTGATCAATTCACTTTTTACCGCTTGAGCACGTTTAAGACCAAGTGCAAAGTTATACTCATCTGAACCCCACTCATCACAGTTACCTTCTAGTTTCAGTGAATACTTATCAGCAATATTTGCTGCCTCTGTATCATTTTTGACCATCTCGACATTCTGGTGAAGTGTGTCTATATCTTCTTCTGTCAATTTATATTGGTCAAACCCAAAATATATAGGAGACATCTTTGCTTCAATACTCTCTAAAGTAGTACTGCCACCATCAAGGTCAGTAGATTCCATATTGGAGTTATCACTGTTTTCATCAACAATGTTGATCTCTTCTGCCTGATTGTTTGCATTGGCAGAGTCATCAACTGTTGGCTCAGAGCTACCACATCCCGAAAATATTAACATAGCCGCTACTGTGCTTACATAAAGTAAAGATCTCATTCTTATCCTTCAGATATTTGATACGCGATTTTACCTTTTTCTTTATAAAAAAGAGCTAATCAAAATCAATTTTGGATTATTATATAGAATAATTAGAAACAGAGAGTAAACTGCATGAACTAGGGAGGGAAACAGCCATCCACCAGATATGTGTCGGCTGTGTAAATAGCTTGCACTACCAGTCTATAGACTGTATAGCACCACCTTTAAGAGGGAAAAGATAATTTTTATTTTGATTGAGACGGATTACACCAATAGAACTCTGGTTTTTATACTTTTTAACAAAAAGCACTGTAGTACCATCTCTTGAAAAAAGTGGTTGTTCATTGATCCCCGTCACAGTCAAACGACGGATAAAATCTGTTTTAGTCGAGATAAGATGTAGATTAAAGGTATTTTTAGAAAAGGCATTGGCGCTTTCTCGCGCCTTATAGATCACATAGTTGTTGTGTGCAGTACAAGCAGAGTTACTCTTTCCAACATAGACCATCTGCTCAGTAGCCTGTCCTGTGATCTTTTTTGAGAAGACATTGGGATAGCCCAGGCGATTTGAAATAAATGCGATCTTACCATCAGCCATATACTGACCATTGACATCAATACCACTGTACTTAGTAATACGCTTTTTCTTTTTAGACGCAACATTGTACTCATAAATATCAGGCTGACCATGAGGTGCCATAGTCAACAGCAGCTTCTTCCCATCGTCACTTACATCAGAACAGACCATCATGCCGTCAGACTTCATAATAAATTTGTCACTTTTGTCATAAATGCCATACTTGCGAAGCTCAGGAACACCATGACTTAAGTAAGTATAGTAAAAATATTTTTTAGATTTGTCTGCCCACTTGGGAAAGACATTAAGACCATTGCGCTTTACTGAAAATTGATAACTCAATGTATAGTCTGTGACTAATATTTCTGATCTACCCGGCCCCGTTGTACGGGAGATAAGTACTTTTTCTTTGATCCAGTCAGCTGGTTCTGCTCCCATAAAGTCATTAAGAGATGCTGCTATAGTATGAACAAGAAAAACATACTGTTTAGGGTTTTTAATACGATAGGTCAATTTGTGAATGATCTTGTCGTTGTTAAATAGGTTGACTTTAACAACCATTACACCCTTCTCCTCACGCAGTTGGTAACGGACGATATAATCGATCTTTTTATGAACAGTAGGAACACTTTTGTCATTAAAATCTGCTGTAACATATTCACGTTCAACATTAAATATACTAAGTACATTAAGGTCACTAACCATGACACGGAAGAAACGTTTGCTCAGTCCTTTTTTATAATCCACTGATGCATCTTCAACTGCGATAGAAGGAAGGGCATCAACACCTTTTCTTACTTCTATAGTAGCATCAGACCCCCATAGCAGAAGTGATAAAAATAGTACTCCGAAAATAGCTCTCATTACTGTTCCTCAACTGTTAAAATAATTTCCAGAGAGATTGACTTCCCCTCTGGATTTTTTGGAAATGACATACGCATCAGGCGTCGTTTAAGTCGGTCTACTTCTTCGTTAAAAATAGTCGAACCAGAATAGACAAGTACACGATAACCAGTAACATTACCACTAGCATCCACATTAACCCGAACCTTTGCACTGGAACCTTCAGTACTGGCAGGAGGGTAAAACTTCGACTTCACTTGTGCGTGTATTTTAGCCAAATACTTGTTAACCTCTGGAGCAGTAGAAACAGAAGCGCCCACAACTTCTATAGCAGGTTTAGTTAACTCCAGCGTCTTAATCGCGTCACTCGCTTTTTGACTTTTTTTATGCTCTTTTACCTTAATACGCTTTTCTATGGCACTGAGACGTTTTACATCGACTTTTTCAACTTTTTTCTCCACCTTGGTATCTGCACTTTGTGTCCAGACATCATCAAAAAGTGAAGAGACATCTGTATTTACAGGCTCTGGTGTACTCTCTATCTCTTCTTCTACAGGTTCCGGCTCTGGTTCAGGCGTCACCTCTTCTTTGGGTGTTGGTTTAGGATCTGGTTTGGCATCGTTTTTGGTAGGCACAACCGTATCCATGTTGAGTGAAACTGAGATGTAGTTATCCTCTTGCATGGCAAAAGTATCTATATGAGATTTATGAAAAATAACAAAAGCGAAAAGAGAGAGTACCACTGCAAAAATCGTTAAAGAGATCAGACCACTGATGTAAAAGTAACGATTTTCTAAATTACTCTGAACCATTGATCTTCCTTTTTTGAAGTGTACTAAAAAGGTATTAACCGTTGGTAGCTAAAGAGACTTCTGTGAAACCAGACTTTTTAACTGCGGCAAGAATAGACATCACAACACCATAATCGAGAGTTTTATCCGCACTGATCAAGACAGTAGCTTCTTTGTCAAGTTTTTGAGAATAGAGATAAAAGTTATCTTCAAAACCCTGAAGATCAAAATTCTCTTTATTCACAACGACTTTGCCTTTTTCATCTATAGTGATATGTACAGGTGCTTTCTGTTCTATCTGTTTGGTAGCTGAGCCTTGAGGTAGTTTGATCATCTCTTCATAAATAACCGTTGGTGCAATCACCATCAAGATAGCAAGTAGTACCAACATAACATCCACTAAAGGTGTTATGTTAAGTTCTGGAGACTCATCCCAATCGAAATCTTGCATTATGCCTCTTCAGCCATACGTGCTAAAACAGCATCACGTTGCATACGGATCAACCCATTGAGTTCGTAAGCACGACGCTTTAGTATCTGGTGATAAGTGTAGGCAAAAATAGCCACAAATATACCACCCGCTGTTGCGATCAAAGCATCCGAGACACCAGCAGCGATCATATTCATACCGCCAGCGCCACCAATGTCATCAAAAGTATCCAAGATCGAGACAACCGTACCAAAAAGACCAATAAACGGTGATGTAGATGCCACAACAGAAAGATATGACAAACCACGTGTAGAGTCTTTAGTAGCAGAGAACATACCCAAGTCAAAGATCTCACGACTTATTTTAGAGCTTGAACGCAGGAATTTATGCAGATATGAATTGCTTGAGACATTTTCTCCACCCATAAGCAGTTGCTCAAGAGAGAGTGTCTCACGACCAATCCAACTGTTTAAAGAAAAAATTCTGTAAAAAAAGACCCAGTTTATAACAAGGAAGTAAAGGGAGAGAAGTGCCAGCACCGCAATGGTGACGACATGACTTTGAGTAATAAAGTCAGAAAAGTTTTCCATAAGCCTATACTAGCTTATGCGCTGCCGATTCGATCTTTGCAGATACAGAAGCGATAGCAAGATTTGAGTCAGAAACATCAGAAAGAAGTGTCTTCGCAGCATCAAGAGCTTTAGCAATATCGCTTTCACTCTCACCACGAATAGCAACTGCACCGTCTACCAGTACAACAACCTTCTTTTCGTCAACTTGGACAACGCCCCAGTTAACAACGATAGATTCAACACTCTTGTCCTCTTTTTCTATATCAACAACACCAGCTTTAAGCAGTGTTGTCAATGAAGCGTGATGAGGAAGAACACCAAATTCACCCTCTTCACCAGGTAGTGTAACTTCTACAGCCTTACCATCAAAGATAAGACCACTTGGTGTTACAATTTCTAAGTTAAGTGTATCCATATTAAGCCCCTATTTTAAAAAGTAGCAATGCTACTTTTTAGATTTTTCGGCTTTAGCGATAGCCTCATCCATACCACCGACCATGTAGAATGCAGATTCTGGCATGTGGTCGAACTCACCCTCAAGAATTCCTTTGAACCCTTTAATAGTGTCTTCAAGACTAACATATTTACCAGGTGCACCGGTAAATACTTCAGCAACGAAGAATGGCTGTGAAAGGAACTTCTCGATCTTACGAGCACGTTCAACGACCGCTTTGTCATCTTCAGAAAGCTCATCCATACCAAGAATCGCAATGATGTCCTGTAGGTCTTTGTACTTTTGAAGTGTCTGCTGTACACCACGAGCCACTTTATAGTGCTCTTCGCCAATGATCGCAGGATCAAGAAGACGAGATGTAGAGTCAAGAGGATCAACTGCAGGGTAGATACCCTTTTCAGCGATCTTACGGTTAAGAACTGTAGTTGCATCAAGGTGTGCAAAAACAGAAGCTGGAGCCGGATCCGTCAAGTCATCCGCAGGAACATATACTGCTTGAACAGAAGTAATAGAACCATTAGTCGTAGATGTAATACGATCTTGTAGTGCACCCATTTCACGCGCAAGTGTTGGCTGGTAACCAACTGCTGAAGGGATACGGCCAAGAAGTGCAGACATCTCTGAACCTGACTGTGCAAAACGGAAAATGTTGTCGATGAACATAAGAACATCTAGACCCTTCTCATCACGGAAATACTCAGCCATTGTAAGACCAGTAAGCGCGATACGGTTACGTGCTCCTGGAGGCTCAGACATTTGACCGTAGCACAGTGCAACTTTGTCCAGTACATTCGAATCTTTCATCTCGTAGTAAAGGTCATTTCCTTCACGAGTACGTTCACCAACACCAGCGAAGACAGAAAGACCGTCGTGACCGTGTGCAACGTTGTGAATAAGCTCCATGATGATAACTGTTTTACCAACACCGGCACCACCAAATAGACCGACTTTACCACCCTTAGCGTAAGGAGCAAGAAGGTCAACAACTTTGATACCTGTCTCAAACATCTCAGTCTTAGTAGACTGATCGATGAATGGAGGGGGATCACGGTGAATGGACCATGTTGGAGCGTCAGTTACCTGCTCGCCACCATCAATTGTCTCACCGATTACGTTGAAGATACGACCAAGAACCTTGTCACCAACTGGAACGCTAATAGGCGCGCCAGTTGCAACAGCTTCTTGACCACGTACAAGACCTTCTGACATATCCATAGCGATCGTACGAACACGACCACCACCGATGTGTGCAGCTACTTCAAGAACAAGACGGAATGTGTTTTCACCTGTTCCACCTTTAACATCAATTGCTTCATTGATCGCAGGAAGTTTTCCTTCGAATTCAACGTCAACAACTGGACCCATTACTTGGACTATTTTACCAACCATTGTTTCCTCCATTATTTCATTGACTCAACGCCGCTGATGATTTCGATCAGCTCCGTTGTAATTGCTTCTTGGCGCGCTTTGTTGTACTTGACATTAAGCGATTTCACCATCTCTTTTGCATTATTTGTTGCCGCGTCCATCGCTTGCATACGAGCAGAGTGCTCAGCAGCGACAGAGTCGATCAACGCATAATACATGTTGTACTCAACATACTTCGTAAGAAGTGAATCAAGCATCTTTTCACTGTCTTCAGCTTCTATCTCTAGAAGTGAAGAGTTTGTGTTGGTATCACAGTCAAAACTGTCAGTATCAACAGGAAGTACACGATCAACGTGAAGCTCCTGCGTGATCATGTTCTTATATCCGTTATGGATAATGTAAACAGCGTCTGTCTTACCATCTTTAAAGTCGTTGATCGAAGTTGTGATAAACTCAGCAGCGCGTCCCATGTCAGGAGCAGAACTAAGGTCGATCACAGCGTCGAAAAGTTCAACTTCATTGTATCTGTAAAACTCAACACCCTTTTTACCTATACCGCGAAGACGTACTTTGACTTTATCTTCTTTGAACTCTTTCATCATTTTGTTGACAGCTTTTAATGTTTGAATATTAAAACCACCACACAAACCTTTGTCAGCTGTTACAAAGATAATATCAACCATTTTAGGTGTTTCAATTTTTGTGAAACAACGGTTGTCAATGCCACCCATTTTAGTACATTCGATCTGGAATGCAATATCTTGGATCATGGCATTTGTTTTTTCAGCAAACAGACGGGAGCGACGTGCAAGCTCTTCTGCGCGGCGAAGCTTTGCAGTCGAAACGAGTTTCATAGCACGCGTTGTTTTTTGCGTGTTACTCACACTTCCTATCTGTCTTTTAATATCTTTCAAGTTGGCCATAATTGGTCCTTCTTATTCAGCTATAAAAGATGCTTTGAATTCTTCAAGCGCTTTTTTCATCAAAGCATTTGTCTCATCATCGATCTTCAATGCACTTCTAATGTTTTCGAAAATCTGTGGGTAAGACGCTTCAATAAATGGATAAAGCTCTGATTCAAATTTAACAACAAATGAAGCATCCATATCATCAAGGAAACCTTCGTTACCTGCAAAGATGATAAGTGCTTGCTGCTCTGCTGCAAGTGGAGAGAAGGCAGGTTGCTTAAGCACCTCTACCATTCTCTGTCCACGCTCTAGTTGGTTACGAGAGATCTCATCAAGGTCAGATGCGAACTGGGCGAATGCCTGAAGTTCGCGATACTGAGCAAGGTCAAGACGCAATGTACCGGCAACCTGCTTAGTCGCTTTGATCTGAGCAGCACCACCAACACGAGATACCGAAAGACCAACGTTGATCGCTGGACGGATACCTGAGTTGAAAAGGTCAGTCTCAAGGAAGATCTGACCATCTGTGATAGAGATAACGTTAGTTGGGATATAAGCCGCAACATCACCTGCTTGAGTCTCAATGATCGGAAGTGCGGTTAAAGAGCCAGCACCCTCATCATCATTTAGTTTCGCTGCACGCTCAAGAAGACGAGAGTGAAGGTAGAAAACATCACCTGGGTATGCTTCACGACCCGGAGGACGACGAAGGATAAGTGACATTTCACGGTATGCAACTGCATGCTTGGAAAGATCATCATAAACGATAAGACCATGACGACCATTATCACGGAAGTACTCACCCATAGTTACACCAGTGTATGGTGCAAGGAACTGAAGTGCTGCCGCTTCTGCTGCTGTAGCAGTAACAACGATAGTATATTCCATAGCGCCATGCTCTTCAAGGCGGCGAACAACCTGAGCAACAGTAGACTCTTTTTGTCCTACTGCAACGTAGACACAGATAACACCGTTACCTTTTTGGTTGATGATTGCATCTAATGCAACAGTAGTCTTACCTGTCTGACGGTCACCAATAATAAGCTCACGCTGACCACGGCCGATCGGCACTAGTGCATCGATCGCTTTAATACCTGTTGCAAGTGGCTCATGAACCGATTTACGCTCCATGATTCCAGGTGCTTTCTCTTCAACAAAACGGTGTTCTGTTGCTTCGATAGGACCTTTACCATCTACTGGCTCACCAAGTGCGTTTACAACACGACCAATAACAGCGTCACCGACTGGTACACTTAAAAGTTTACCAAGGCGCTTAACGATCATGCCTTCACTAAGTACTTCACTACGTCCAAGAAGAACAACACCAACGCTTGCCTCTTCCAGGTTAAGTACAAGACCCTGTGTTCCGTCTTCGAATTCGACCATCTCACCTGCCATAACATTGCTCATGCCATAAACCTGTGCAACGCCGTCTGCGTAAGAAATTACTGTTCCAGTTTCGTTAATATCAACACTTAGTTCAAAGTTGTCAATACGTTCTTTAATAATTGAGCTGATCTCATCAGCTTGAATTTTAGCTACCACTGTGTTTGCCTCCTATTTAGATTGCTTTTAAGATGTGTTCTACAAGTTGTGCGTTAACGCGTGTTTTAGAGAAATTGATCTCCATATCAAGATCTGCTACTTCAACCTTAAGGCCGTCGTAATCACTCTTGATAAACGTTAATGCTACTGTCGCGTCGACTTTTTTACCCAAACCTGCACTCAGGTCTGTCAAAGTCTTTGCGTCCACATCTTCATTGCTGTAAACAACACCGCTATAGTTCTTAGAACTACGTGCGATCTCTTTACGCATCTCTTCAGCCATTGCGGGAATGATACTGATACGTCCGTTTTCTACTAATAGTTTGATGAAGTTGTTTAACTTCTCCGAACCTGCTGACTTAACAGCGTCAAGTAGAATTGATTCTTTGTCTGCGTTTGCAACTTCCGGGTTCTCCATAACAGCGATAAACTTATCGTTGCTGAAGTTCTCTGTGATTGCATTAAATATCTCAGCGATATTTACCAATGACTCAGTACCAGTAGCTTCACCCAATGATTTCAC
This sequence comes from Helicobacteraceae bacterium, assembly GCA_015493495.1. Classification (GTDB taxonomy): domain Bacteria; phylum Campylobacterota; class Campylobacteria; order Campylobacterales; family Sulfurimonadaceae; genus Sulfonitrofixus. The sequence continues at coordinate 17,276 of WGDB01000006.1, forward strand.
ATAGCGTTTTGCGATTAATTCTTGCATTACGCCACCTTCTTCATTATGATACCAGCCATAGCATCTTTGTCCAGTGCAGAACTCTCTTGAGCAAGTACATCATCCATGATCTCTTCTACGAGATTACGAATCATCTTACGTTGTTCAAGTTCCATACCAGCGCCACCTTGCTTTGACATCATCTCTAAGTCTGTATCACACTGCTTGAGGATCTTTTCATTTAAGATCTTACCCTCTTTAGAAGCGGTAGCAATGATCTCTTCAGCCAACTTCTCAGCTTCTGACACCTTTGCTTTTGCAGCTTCTTTAGTCTGCTTGGACTCATTAAGTCTGTCTTGTACTTTTTGCAATTCGTCAGCGATATCCTGTGAACGACCTCCGAAGAAGTTTTTCACTGGTTCTGCTAACAAGTACCATAAGATACCTGCAAAGATTACAAAGTTAACGGTGCGCTGTACAATGTCTGTACCTGCTTCTGCTGCATGCTCATTGGCAAACACAGAGACAGATATAAACAATAAAGGTAAAAGAATTTTACTCACATCGTTTCCTTATATTTGACTAAACTTAGCTTTAAGTGCTTCTTTATAAAGAGGCACTTGTGACATTAGTGTTGTTTTAAGTTCTTCACGGGATTCCGCTAGTGACTTTTCAAACTCTAGTTTGTCTTTCGCTAATTCAGCACGTTTTGCTTCAATTTTGCTCTCTGCGAGTTCTTTCGCTTCTGCAACCACTTTCTCTCTTATCGCCGCTGCTTCCAACTTCGCTTCGTTTACAATAGACGCAGCCTGTGCAGTTAACTCAGCGATCTCAGCATCGTTGTTTCCAACTCTGTCTTGATCTGCTTTGATACTTGCATCACGCTCTTCCATGTAAGTGAAGAGAGGTTTGAAAAGCAAACTGTTTAGAACGGCAATAAGGATAAGGAAGACAACGATCGTGATGCTTAATAGCAACGGATTTATATCTAACATACCACCTCCTAAAAGTTGCGCCATTTTACTATAGTATAGATAAAGGCTTTGTTAAAGATGAAGGGGAATTTTATAATGGTGGATTTTTTGTTGTTTTATGGGGTTTTATTGTCTGTTAAAGTTACAATATTTTACTTTTATTTCTATTATTGGAATTATTTTTTATAAAGAATGTTTAACTTTTTCATTGAATTTTCTTCATTCGTTATATATTTTTGAGAGTATATCTTCATCACACACACCCTCACTGTTTGTACGACTCGGCATTTAGTACATCACTGTACCGCGCTGTTGGCGTTAATATACCGACAAAAATGGAAGTGTTAAACTTCTCTGGACTTTTTTCAAAGTCAGTTGCTGTTATTTAACAGTAACAGCTTCTCTCTTTTTATACACAATTCCAGCCTAATTTTGTTTATTCACTTCCTAACTGCTGTTATTGTGGCGGGCTAAACTTTTTCTCTCTGTCGCGTCAGAGAGATAATTTTTAGGAAAAAGAGAGAGACGCTGTTGTTGATAGGAAGTAACTTTTAATCTAAAGCAATAACTGTACCGTTCTTTGAACTGCTACGGCTTTAATTGTTCATGCTGAGAGTTTGTTAGAATTGGGATGAAAGCGAACAGCTTTCACTTTAATCAATGCGTCACCTTATGCTCTTCCTTCACAACCCCTGCAGAGCAGACTGTAACCTCATGAGGCACGTTAAGAAAACGGCTCTGTTTGAGCATCGCGAGTTAGTCGTTTTTAGGGTCTCATGAAGTGGAAGGATGGTAGCCGATAGCTATCGGGCTCGAAGCCGTTGCGAGCGGTTTTTTTGTTTCTTTTTTTGTCGAGTCAAAAAAAGAAAGGGGTGAAAGATTAAGTTAAAAGTTCAAAGAAATTTAAGAGCTAAGAGCAACAAGGAGTAGACTCCGGATCAAGTCCAGAGTGACGTGTCCTTATATCTAAAACACTAATTCTAAGATCCAATAACTTTATGGATACACCCCAACGCATTTCCTTTGATCTCCTGCCTTCGCAGGGATGATGGCATTAGCGATATGTTAAAGGTAAAACTGTATTAGTATAGACGTTCTAAAAGTTTCTCTATATCTTCTTCATTGTCAAATGAGAGCGTGATCTCATTAGACTTCGTCTTTACCTTGAAACCAAGATCACTGAACTTAGACTTCAAAGCAGAAAAGTCATAAGAGACTGCCTTCTCTTTTTTAGGTGTTGATGATGCTACACCAGCTTTCATAGACTTTACCAAAGCCTCTACTTCACGAACTGAAAGTTTCTGTCCTATGATAGAAGCAACCAAAGTCACTTGTTCTTTATCACTAAGACCCACAAGCACCTTGGCATGACCTGCAGTGATCTTACCCTCTTTTAAAGCCACTAAAGTCTTTTTAGAAAGTTGTAAAAGACGCAGTGTATTGGTAATATGAGTACGAGACTTGTTGACCATAGAAGAGAGCTCATCATGGGTACTACCGTGAACTTCCAACAACTCACCATAGGCATATGCGAGATCAACTATATTCAACTCATCACGCTGTATGTTCTCTATCAATGCCTGTTGACGCATCTTGTCTTCATCAATATTTGCGATCACAGCACGTATAGTTTTGATCTTTGCGATTTTACTGGCACGAAGACGACGTTCTCCCGCCACTAGTATATAGCCATCTATATCTTCAACAACTACAATAGGCTGTATAAGACCATGACTTTTAATAGAGTCTGCCAACTCAGAGAGAGACTTCTCATCAAAATGCTTACGGGGCTGAAAAGGGTTGGGTTTGATCTGACTTAGTGTGATCTCAACTATAGACTCAGTATTTGGGACTTCACTGTCATAAGCTTCTTCGATCTCTCCAAGTAACTCTCCAAGACCACGACCTAATGATTTTGACTTATTTTTTGCCACGCTGCAGTCCTCTAAGCAATAATAGCTTGCGCTAGATTTTGATAAGCAATAGAACCGCTAGACTTTGCATCATACAAAAGGGCGGGCTTTCCAAAACTTGGGCTCTCAGCCAAACGTACATTTCTAGGGATCACAATAAGCTCTTCATCTATGTCTTTAAACAACTTGTTGTCAAAATGCTGACGAAGATCGGCAAAGACCTGCTTGGAAAGATTATTTTGCGCACTGTACATTGTTGGTAAGAAACCTTTGATCTCCAAACGTGGATTGATCGTTTTACGAATGAGACGGACGGTGTTAAGCAGTTGTGCCAAACCTTCTAGTGCAAAAAACTCACACTGTATCGGGATGATAACTGAGTTGGCTGCAGAGAGTGCATTGATAGTCATGGGTCCCAGTGCTGGAGGGGAATCGATGATGATATAGTCATAGTTAGACTTCATCGGGGCCAAGGCTTTTTTCATAATAAGCTCACGACCCTTTGTGTTACCCGCATCATAATACTCTTTTTCAACACCGACAAGACCAATGTTTGCAGGGGCAAGGTCAAGTGTGTCTATCTCTGTATTTAAGATAATGTCACGAAGTTTTTTAGTACCGATCAATACATGATAAATATTAAATTCATAATCGTTTCGGCTGTAACCGAGTGATGTCGTAGCATTTGCTTGTGGATCAGAATCAATAAGAAGGACTTTTTTACCTTCAACCGCAAGAGATGCAGCAAGGTTAACAGCAGTTGTTGTTTTTCCTACACCACCCTTTTGGTTGGCTATTACTATAATTTCGCTCATCGTAAACTAAATATCCTTTGTCCGTCACACTCTATAGAACCATCGTCAAGTAAATGGGCATTTTCTAATGAAAGTCGTTGATCACCACTGTGGGTGAAGTAGCTTCTGCTTTTGTCAAATTCTATCTGATATTGACTAAAAACCTGCTTCCATTTTGGTGGGTTATTTAAAATTTCAAAGTAATGTTTTAAGAGTATATTGTTCTCAATATCTATGTCCAGTTTACTAAAGCCCTCTGGTGCGTGCTTTGTGTTAAGACCAATACCACATACCAAAGTCTCTTTATAGAGGTTGGTAATGGCCCCACCAATTTTAATCTCATCAAGATAGAAATCATTAGGCCACTTTAGCCAAACTTTAGAGCCTACTGCTTCTAAAGCTTGTTTGAGAAGGTAGGTAAAGTAGATGGAGGAAGATTCAAGTTTTAAATCTGATGGAAGGTCTTCTCGTGCAATCGCAAAAGAGAAAAAGAGGTTCCCCTCAAGTCCACTCCAACGGTTACCTCTACTTCCTTTTCCTGATTCTTGGCGCTCTGTAACAACACAAATGGGCGTATCAAGCGTACCAGACTTCAACGCATCTAAAAGGTAGCGCTGCGTAGAGTCGACTGCTTTAAGCGAGTGTATCTGCAAGAGAGAGTCGTTTCCCATTGAGATAAGCGATGACACTCATCTCTTTTTTAGAGGCAGGCTGCACTAAAGTGATCACAACACTTCCCTTTTTACAGCCTACAATGACCTGCTCTTTTGTCATCTCCAAGATGGTACCTGCTTCATGAGTGCCCTCACTGGACACTAAAGACATCTGTTTGATCTTCAGACCACTCTCCAAGTAGACACCTGGCCATGGCGTAAAGGCACGGTATCGGTTGTAAAGTGCTTGTGCATCATCGAAACCAACCAGGCCCTCTTGTTTGGTGATCTTTGTACAGTGTGTTGCCAAAGTTTCATCTTGAGGCACAGCGTCATAACTTTTAAAGTTTTTCAGAACATCAAGAGTTAATGTAGTGGCACATACGGTCAAACGATCAAAGAGTGTAGAGACCATCTCATCATCTGCGATGGAAATTTTCTCAATTTTAATAATATCACCTGTATCGAGACCGACATCCATCAACATCGCTGTCACACCAGTTTCTCTGTCACCATTTAAAATCGCCTGTTGGATCGGACTTGCACCACGATATGCTGGAAGGATCGAGGCATGGAGATTAATACAAGGCGCATGATCCAACACTGCTTTTGGCAAGATTTGACCATAAGCTGCCACAACAATGTAGTCACACTCTATAGTAAGAAGTTCAGCTACAGTCTCTTCATCACGCAGACGGTTAGGCTGATACACTGCAAGACTGTTTTCTAAAGCAACCACTTTAGTAATAGGAGGTGTCATCACTTTTTTACGACCAACAGGTTTGTCAGGTTGTGTATATACAGCCACAACATTGATCTCTTTATCTGCAACTAAAGCAGAAAGGATTTCACTGGCGTAGTCAGGCGTTCCCATAAAGATTACATTCACACTGTCTCCTTAGCAAATAGTGTACCGCCCACATGTTCTTTGTTTAAAAGAAAAGATTTCACATCCGAAAGATCAAATCCCGAACTCAAAAACATTTTTCTGCCATGTTTTAACATATAGTCTGCTGCTTTGAGTTTCGTCACAATACCACCCGTAGCAAATTCACCATGTGGGGTTGCCTCAAGAGAAAGAGCCTCTGCACTGATTTCATCTACAACTTTAAGGATTTTTGCCTGAGCGTTCTGTCGTGGATCACTGTCATAATAGGCATCGATATCCGAGAGTATGATCAACATCTCTGCATCTATCGCGTTAGCAGTAAATGCAGAGAGTTGGTCATTGTCACCCAAAACCAACTCATCAGTTGCAGTGACATCATTTTCATTAATAATAGGGATCACACCATTTTCTACCAAGGTATCCACAGTATTTTTAATACGTGCTGCTTGATCTTCATTTTTAAAATTTGCAGAGGTGACTAAGACCTGTGCACATATTTTATGATGTGTAGAAAATTTGCGACTGTAAAGTTCTACTAAATGCGGTTGACCAATGGAAGCAAGGGCTTGTTTGTTTTTTAAAACTGTTTTGTCTAAAGGAAGTTTGGAAAAACCTGCCGCTACTGCTCCAGAAGAGACCAGAATAACATCAAATTTTTGAGAGAGTTCAACAAGAAAGTCAACCAATGAGCGCATACGCATAACAGCGACACCATCATCTTGGGTTAAAACAGCAGAGCCAACTTTAACAACGAGACGTTTCATTATCGGTTCTTCTTCACCAAATCGTTAAGTGCGTAACGTAAACCATCAATATTAGTATGCATTACAGAAGAGATAGGGGCAACAAAGAGTGGTTTGCTTGCATCATAAGCAACGGTACCCTCTTCATCATCTTGTTCATAAAATGGAAAAGTATCTTCAAAACCAAACTTACTTTTCATACCGGCTTCAAGACCTAGTGCTTCTATAAAGCCTGCTGTCTTCTCAACCGCTTCTTCTTGTAAAAGTGCATCACTACGTGTCAAAGCAATGGCAAATGAACGACCATGAAGTTTTTCAGAGTACTTCTCAAGTTCTACCTTAAGTGTCTCGAACTGCTCCATCATCTCTCTATAGTTGGCGATGTCTATCATAAACAGCAGTGTTTTAGTACGTTCAATATGACGTAAAAA
>WGDB01000007.1 GCA_015493495.1 Helicobacteraceae bacterium
ATATAACTGTAACCTTCAGGAAGATAATAGTCTTGAATACCTTCATTGGTGAGGATCTGACCATTTTCCAAAACAGCACCGTCTGCGGTAGTTCTAACTATGGTCTCGTCAAGATACGCCTGTTTGTCCCAGTCATCTTTAACAACTTCCGGAGAGAAGTACTCTTTAGAACTACAACCGCTAAAGATAAAAAATGAAACAAAAAGAATCGAAAAAAAGATCTTCACTCTTAGTTGACTCCGTAGTGTGCTAAAGACTGCGCCAGTTCATACACAGGAGAGTTGATGTCTATCATACTCAGTTGTGCGCGTGCCTCTTTTTTCTCACCGTTTTCCATCATCAAAACAGCGGCTTCGATCAATGCAAGGTCTTTATAAAGTGCATCACTCTTTTGTGCATAACTCTGGAGTTTGCTTTTGTCATTTTCAAGTGCTGCAAGTTCATACTCCGCCAAGTCAGCCACAACCAGTGCCTTAGAAGACTCTAATGAACGCAAAGCCTCTTTGTCTTTAGACTTTAAGGCCTGAGAAAGCGACCAAACATCAAAGAGTTTTGGATTAATGCTTTTAAGGGTCTCTTGAGCTTTTGCATCATTTGCATCTACCATCAAGACATTGAGTGCTGTGTTGGCAGCGTCTGTATCACTTTGGACTTTAAGAGAGTAAGCTGAGCTCACACCTATAGCAAGGATAGCTACTGCTACCAGACTGATCAAAGGTTTTTTATATTTTTTTACAAATCTCTCTGTTTGGACTGCTTTTTCGAAAAACTGCTCTTCACTGTTAAGCTCTTCTTTGACCATCTCAATATTCTCTTTTAAACTCACTGTTGACATCCTTGTTAAAATTGTTGTCATATTATCCAAACAATGGTTAATTCGCTCTAAACAGCCCTACTAATAATAAGCTTTTTTTGTTAAAATGTTGGCAAATAAAACTCAGGATCATTGATGCAAATAGATGACACATTACTAACACGTCTTGAAAAGCTCTCCTTTATCACTGTTGAAGAGAGCAAACGCGAAGAGATCATTGCCCAGCTCAGCGGTATTGTAGACTTTGTGGACAATCTCTCTGAACTTAACACAGAAGGTGTTGATGACAACTTTTCGATGAATGACAGTGGAACACCTCTGCGACAGGATACAGCTGCTTGTGACGTTTCCATCAGCAACGACATTCTTGAACATGCACCACAAAGTGAAGAGCACTTCTTCATCGTTCCAAAGATCATAGAGTAATATGGTCACTTTATACGGTATCAAAAACTGTGACAGTGTTAAAAAAGCAGTTAAGTTTTTAAAAGAGAACAACATAGCTTATGAGTTTGTTGACTTTAAGTCAACACCTGTTGATTGTGACACTGTGACACCTTGGTTAGAGCAAGTCGAGATGAAAAAACTCTTTAACACCAGAGGAACTACCTACCGCACACTCAAGCTTAAAGCGCTAAACCTTGATGATGATGCCAAACTCCAATGGCTCTGTAAAGAGAACCTTCTTATAAAGCGTCCTGTACTCGATGTTGACGGTAAGATCACAGTCGCTTTTGACCTCGACATCTACAAAACCCTATTTTTAAACTGCTAAGAGCTCTCTCGCCAGGTCTCCTTTATTACAAATAAGAGACTTTTTCACCTAAAATCTTCCAATTAAGCTTTTTTTTTATATGATTAACATGTTTCATAAAGAAATGTAATAGAATATAGATAACCCGTGCTGTAGCACCAAAACCTTGGAGTAATTTATGAGTCAAGCATTAGATATAAGAAAACTTCTTAAAAGTGTTGTCGCCTATAAAGCGTCTGACCTGCACCTTGTTTCACGTTCCGAACCACAGATCCGTATTGATGGTCGCCTCGTGGCATTGAACCTGCCTACCTTGGATGGTAAGATGATCGAGGACATGGCATATGGCCTGCTTACTGAAAAGCAGAAAAAAGAGTTAGAAGAGCGCAGTGAGCTTGACTTTGCCATCATGCTCCCAGATATTGGCCGATTTCGTGCCAACTACTATAAGACCCTGGATGACTTGGCATGTGCTTTTCGTATTATTCCTATGGAGATCCCTTCTCTGGACGATCTTAATGCCAACCCGGCGTTTAAAGAGATCATCAAACGTGAAAAAGGTCTTATATTGGTCACTGGACCTACTGGTTCTGGTAAATCTACCACACTGGCAGCAATGCTAAATGAGATCAATGAAACAGAGAACCGTCACGTTATTACGGTTGAAGATCCTGTTGAATTTATTCACCAAAACAAAAAGTGTCTCTTCTCTCAACGAAATGTTGGTAGTGATACAGAGAGTTTTGCGACAGCACTCAAATACGCCATGCGTCAGGATCCCGACGTTATCCTCATCGGGGAGATGCGTGACCAGGAGACTATTGGTGCCGCATTGACAGCAGCAGAGACCGGTCACTTGGTATTTGGTACACTGCACACCAACTCTGCACCACAGACGATCAACCGTATTATTGATGTTTTTGGCGGTGATGAACAGCCACAGGTACGTGCCCAACTCTCTACTTCGTTGGTAGCAGTTATCTCTCAGGCACTACTTCCTAAGATCGGTGGTGGACGTATCGCAGCACAAGAGTTTTTAGTCACCAATCCTGCGATCGCCAACTTGATCCGTGAAGACAAGGTACACCAGGTATATTCTCAAATGTTACTAAACCAAGGTGAGACAGGAATGGTCACGCAGACACAGCAACTGGCTGAATTTGTAAAAAAACGTATTATTACACGTAATTCCGCCGTCTCATACTCTAACCGTCCTGACGAACTGATCCGTATTTTGGAAAAAGAGGGACGTTAAGCCTTAGACCCTTTTGGGTCTATCTTCTTTTTAATGATCACTTTTTTAGTGGCACACTCCACATACTTCAAACAACTGCCATCACTGTAAAAAACAGCATACTGATCATATCGCCGACCTAGCACTAACGCTGTATCTAAACCTATCTCAAAAACAAGATATCCCTTTTCACAGTGACCCTTGTAACATCCTTGTGCGTCCAGAGTCTCATAACCATTTAAATCTTTATATAGTTGCTGGTTCCTTTGACTGTTTTCATCATCTGTCAACAGCATGTTGTTAGGATTACTGGCGGTAACAATGGCAAATGGTCTATTGAAAATATTATGATAATGAAGTTTTTGAAGGGAGAAAGAGAAGGTCGATGTTCGAGAGAGCACTACTTCATAAATATTATGAAGATAGACCTCTCTATAGTCTGTCATCTTTTGGTTAGTGTGTTGCTTCTTTAAGTGTATCTGCGATCATAAATGCCAACTCTAAAGACTGGTCAGCATTCAGACGTGGATCACAGTGTGTGTGGTAACGAGAAGAGAGGTCCTCTTCAGTCACAGTGAATGAACCACCCACACACTCAGTAACATCTTTACCTGTCATCTCCAAGTGCACACCACCCGCGTGAGTTCCCTCTGCTTTATGAACCTGGAAGAACTGTTTCATCTCTGAAAGGATGTTGTCTACCGGACGTGTTTTATAACCATTACTTGACTTGTAAACATTACCATGCATCGGATCACAACTCCATACTACAGAACGACCTTCACGCTCGATGGCCTGAACAAGTTTAGGCATACCATCGGCTACCTTGTCAGCACCCATGCGGACGATCAGGTTCAGACGACCTGGCTCATTTTCTGGGTTTAACTTGTCTACCAATCTAATAAGATCTTCTGTGTCCATAGTCGGTCCACATTTAAGACCTATAGGGTTGTTGACACCACTTAAAAACTCAACATGAGCACCATCTAGTTGACGGGTACGATCACCGATCCATAACATGTGAGCACTAACATCGAACCAATCTCCTGTTAGAGAGTCTTGACGTGTAAATGCCTCTTCATACGGAAGAAGTAATGCTTCGTGAGAGGTATAGAAGTCTGTTTCACGTAAAGTACGGAATGTTGATGAATTAACACCACAAGCATCCATAAACTCTAAAGATTGAGAGATGTTCTCAGCCAGTTCTTCATACTTGGATGAAAGTTCATTTTGATGGGCAAAGTCCAGTGTCCATTTGTGAACTTGATGAAGGTCTGCCATACCACCTGTTGCAAAAGCACGAAGGAGGTTAAGTGTCGCTGTTGACTGGTTGTACGCTTCGATCATACGATGTGGGTCAGGCACACGTGCAGACTCAGTGAAATCAACACTGTTGATGATGTCTCCACGGTAACTTGGCAGTGTGACACCATCAATAGTCTCATTATCAGAAGAGCGTGGCTTGGCAAACTGTCCCCCCATACGCCCTACTTTGACCACAGGAAGACCACCTGCAAATGTCATAACAACGGCCATCTGCATCATCGCTTTAAAAGTATCACGGATGTTGTCTGCGTGAAACTCAGAAAAGCTCTCAGCACAGTCTCCACCTTGAAGTAAAAAAGCTTTACCATTGGCAACATCCGCCAACTGCTTGGTTAAGCTGCGTGCTTCACCTGCAAACACCAATGGTGGATAAGCACTCAACTCTTGTTCAACACGCTTTAATGCTTCCATATCTGGATAAGTTGGTTGTTGTAATACTGGTCTGTCTCTCCAGCTCGATGGTGTCCAAATGCTCATAGTCTTGCCTTGTATATGTTCTATATTTTGTACGCTAAAGTGCGTCCTTGATTTTAAAACATTTATATTACACAATAATTACTAAAAACCCTCTGACTTTGGAACAAAATCCACTGTTTCAGGGTTTGATAAACGCTCTCATTATCTAATTTACAGTTTTGAGCGATATAATACGCGTTAAATTACTATAAAGTGACCCTGTTATGGAACTTAACTATTTCGATCTTGTTGTTGGTGTTATTATATTACTACTTGGCCTCAAGGGGATCATCAATGGCTTTTTTAAAGAGCTTTTTGGACTGATCGGCATTATTGGCGGTATCTTTGTTGCCTCACGTTTAGGTGACAGTGTAGGTTCACTGGTAAGTGACACTATCTTTAAGTTCGAGTCAGGTGCTGCTGTCAGTTTTGTAGGTTTTATTGCAACACTTATTATTTTTTGGGCAGCGATGATCGTTTTAGGCGTAGTACTGACCAAGATGTCTAAAGCAAGTGGGCTTGGTCCTGTTGATAAGGTCTTTGGTTTTATTGTTGGCAGTGGTAAGTTCTTTTTGATCGGTGCAGTGATCGTTTATGCTGTTTACAACATCAAAGCAGTTCGGGTCAACCTTGAACCTGTTATGAAAAACAGTTTCCTCTTCCCAGTGATGGTCGAAGTGGGTAGCGTTGTTATGCACATCGATCCTGCTGAAGTGAGTGAAGATCTTAATGACTCCATAGACAGCGGTGTTCAAGCCGCTCAAAAGCAGTTAGACAAAGCGAGTGATGCTGTCAGTGAAAAAGTCGATGAGACACTTGACGCCAGTGCAGAGAAGATCAAACAGAGTGTTAAAGAGCACATCGAAGACAACCTTACAAAAGGAGAGTAACATGTCAACAAATTTCACAGAACGTACTATTGAGTATGATAAACTACTAGCAGATTTTAAAGCGCTACTTAAAGAAAAAGCGCTTAAGTTCACCAACCAGCGTGAGAAAATCCTTGAGACACTATACTATTCTCAAGAGCACCTCACACCGGAGGCACTGCACCAGTTGATCAAAGAGAAGTACCCTGAGCTAAATGCCGGGATCGCAACCATCTACAGAACCCTCTCTATGCTTGAAGAGAACGAGATCGTCTCTTCGCTCTCTTTTGGGGCACAAGGTAAAAAATATGAGTTGGGCGCAAAAGATCATCATGACCATATGATCTGTACCAAGTGTCATGAGATCACTGAGTTTGTAGATGAAGTCATTGAGGCACAGCAACACAAGATCGCTGATGCCCATGGTTTTAAGATGCAGGATCACTCTATGCAGATCTATGGTATCTGTAAAAAATGTCAAGAAAACAGTTAGTACTAAAAGGTAAATTTTGAATTTAGAAAACAAATACGTTCAACAACGTCTCGAAAAAGCCAATCTTCTTCGTGAAAATGGCTTCAACCCTTACGACAACGCATCTCAAAGAGATACAACCATAGGACAATACCTGGATGTCAATGCAGACATTGCAGGTACAGAGTCACGTCGTGATGAAAATCGCAGCTTTACGGTGGCCGGTCGTATTAAATTTTTCCGTGTGATGGGTAAGGCCAGTTTCATAAAGATCGAAGACGAAACAGGTATGCTACAAGTCTACGTCACGCGTGACAATCTTCCTGAAGGTTTTTATAACGAGATCTTTAAAAAGAGTTATGAGGTCGGTGACATCATTGAAGCCCACGGTTTTCCATTTGTAACGAACAAAGGGGAACTTTCTCTTCATGTTGACAGCATCAAGCTGCTCACCAAAGCGCTCTCTCCACTTCCAGAGAAGTTTCACGGGATTACTGACAAAGAGTTACGTTACCGTCAACGTTACCTGGACCTTATTATGAATGCAGATGTACGTCGTACTTTTCATATACGCTCTAAAGTCATCTCTCTTACCCGTCGTTTCTTTGAAGACAAAGGCTTTTTAGAGGTAGAGACGCCGATGATGCACCCTATTGCCGGTGGTGCCAATGCCAAGCCATTTGTAACACACCACAATGCACTTAGCATCGACCGTTATCTGCGTATCGCACCAGAGCTTTATCTGAAACGTCTTATTGTTGGTGGTTTTGAAGCGGTGTTTGAGATCAACCGTAACTTTAGAAATGAAGGTATGGATGCCACACACAACCCTGAGTTTACCTCTATAGAGTTTTACTGGGCTTACAAGACCTACAAAGATCTTATTGCTGTGACCAAAGAGTACTTTGA
>WGDB01000008.1 GCA_015493495.1 Helicobacteraceae bacterium
AAAGGTCAAAGTTAAGTGTTATTCAACAGTTATGGCTTCATCTTTCTCTTTCTGCCTCTTAGCTTTTTTGTCTATTTCTATCTTTTGGAAAAGAGACTGATCACTGGGGCCAAAGGTTTTTTGGTCTTTAGCTCTCTCTTCTTTTACAGTTGGTGGAACATCTCTTATCTACCGCTGATCCTCACCTCTATGTTATTTAACTATGTCATAGGCAACTCCTTGAATGAGAACTTTAAAAAGGTGCAGCTCCACAAAAAGGCACTTCTGAGCTTTGGTATTATGGCCAACCTGCTGCTACTTGGATATTTTAAATATATGGACTTTTTTATAGAGAACTTCAACCTTGTGTTTGATGGTTCCATACCTCTTTTGCATCTGGCACTTCCTCTCGCGATCTCTTTCTTTACCTTTCAGCAGATCGCTTATCTTGTAGACTCGTATCGTGGTGAGACTGCCGAATATGACTTTTTAAACTATGCACTCTTTGTCACCTTCTTTCCACAGCTTATCGCGGGACCTATTGTCCATCATAAGGAGATGATGCCTCAGTTCGCATCTAAATGGAACTTGGTCAAAAACTATAAAAACATCGCTACAGGTCTCTTCATATTTTCCCTTGGTCTCTTTAAAAAAGTAGCAATTGCAGACTATTTTGCAACATTTGCCACCAATGGGTTTGATCATGCTGAAGTATTGAACTTTTTGGAGGCCTGGGCAACCTCACTCTCTTATACGTTTCAGCTCTATTTTGATTTTAGTGGTTATACCGACATGGCTATTGGTGCCGCGCTGCTCTTTAACATCAAACTTCCTATTAACTTCAACTCTCCCTATAAGGCTTTAGACATTCAAGACTTTTGGAGACGTTGGCACATCACCCTTTCACGTTTCCTGCGTGACTACATCTACATCCCGCTAGGTGGTAACCGTAAAGGTGCTTTTCGGACATATAACAACCTCTTAGCCACCTTTATTCTTGGTGGTATCTGGCATGGTGCAGGTTGGACTTTTGTCTTTTGGGGTTTTCTGCATGGTATGGCACTCGTCATTCACCGTTTTTGGAAACAGCTTGGGTTTACTATGCCTAAGCTCCTCGCTTGGTTCATCACTTTTAACTTTATCAACATCGCCTGGGTCTTTTTTAGGGCTAGGGAGTTTGATGATGCTATCAAAGTACTTACAGGAATGTTTACTGGCGATATTGTCATGAATTACCGCTGGTATGATCAACTCGGTTTTTTACATGACAAAATGGCATTTGGAGCCTGGCTACAAGCGATCAATGGTGACAAATATACGTTATGGGCAATCTTGGCCGTATTTATACTGACCCTTATCAGTAAAAACAGTATGCAGCATGCTACTGCTATGAAATACAATAGATCATACCTTCTGGTGGGTTCTTTACTCCTCACTTTTTCACTCCTTAAAATGCATCAGGTCAGTGAATTTTTATATTTTAATTTTTAAAGAGAAAAGATGAAAAAACTTCAGTGGGTTCGCCTCTATATCACCATACCACTTCTACTAATAGCGATCATCTTTACTTTTAATTTTATCGTTGACCCCTACTCTATGACCTCTTATAACCTGCTAGAGATCCCAAATAAATTTGCAAGAGATGATCGAAAAGAGAAAGTAGCCAAACTCTATACAGAGGATCGTTATAACAACATCATATTTGGCAGCAGTCATGTCTATACTATAAACCCGTTGATACTCAAAAAGTATCTTGGCGGCCGCAGTTATAATGCCGGTGTGGGAACTGCACGTATAGAAGATCATCTTGGTTTTTTACTCTATTTGGAGCGTATTGGCAAGCTTCCTAAAAATGTACTGTTAGGACTTGATTTTTACTCTTTTAACCAAAACGTAGAGACTAACAAATACTTTTTGGTAAACGAGCAGCTAAACTTTATGCAAAAAAGAGCAGACAGCAACATCTATTTTAGTAAGTTCTTGTCTATTGATGCCATTCGTGCCTCATACAAGACCTTACATAATTATCTTAATAATTCCAAAGACAAACCTCGTTTTGGCACCTATGGAACAGCTTTAAATGCCTCTAAAGTTTTTATCTATTACCCTAAGAAGATTGAACAAAAAACATTTACACAAACACAGATCGATGAAGCATTTAAGAGCATTAAGACTATAGAATACACTACTATTAGCCAGCAAAGGATGCATTACATCCAAGAGATCGTCACACTTTGTAAAAAGCACCAAATTAACTATACTTTTTTTATTACACCCTTAAATGGTCAACTTCTAAATGCTATAGAAAATGACAGACCCTTGTTTAACACTTTTAAAAAATTCAAAAGCAAGCTCTCAGAGATCACCAGTTATTATGACTTTACAACACATAACAGTATTAATGACAACAGGTTTTACTTTGGTGACCCTGCCCACACAGAGCCTTTTACAGGAAATCTTATATTGGCTAGAATATTTCACGACAATACTATTTCATTGCCTCAAAAATTTGGTCTCTACGTTCAAAAAGCACACTATCTTCATCCATAAATATCGATCCTTAAGCGTATAGCATATCAATATAGAAAGCACTTGTTGTATAATCATTTATCCATTTACTCTCTAGAAAGGCGCTACAATTTGAACTCTTTTACATTACTAGATGCCGATCTTCCTTTAAGAACACCCCCTCAACCACTCGAGTTAAGACAAGAAAATTATGATCAGGTCTTTGACTTTGAGACACTCATATATGATTGTATTTATAATGAGAAAAAGCTTGTTATTATTACACCACCACTCTCTGAGATAGAACTCGAAGCGGTATTGAACAATGTAGTTATTAATTCCCTTCTACTGTCTAGTTATAACTATCAAGTTTTTTCTAGAGATCGGGCACAAACTATTATAGTTCATATTGCTGATATCGTAAATATAGAGATCTTTAAAAGACCAATCACTTTTGATATGTCTCTAACACAGAAAGCGACCTCTAAAGTCTTATATACTTTACAAAAAAACAACGACATTCAATGGATTATTGATTGGGCAAACTATTACTATCTATGGCATACACCTTCATTGATCATTATTTATGATAATAACAGCGATCAATATAGTATCAGTGAGTTACAAGCTGCACTAGAAAAATATGTTTCATGTAAATGTATAGTGCGTTCTTTCCCTTTTAGATATGGCGCAGGAGGGTGGAAAGGCAGTGTTTGGGATTCTGATTTCTGTCAAATTGCGGCATTACAACATGTACGCTACAGCATTAGAAATAGGTCCTGCTTACTAAACGTAGATATTGATGAACTCGTAATAACTAAAAATAGACGTTCGATTTTTGATATAGCTGCCAAAAGCAACAGATCTGTCTACTATTTCAAAGGACGATCTGTTTACATAGAGAAAGTTGAGATGGAAAAAGTATTGGCAACCAGGCATTTGCAACATAATCTTTTGGATGAGGAGAGTGTTTATCCAAATAAATACATCGTCGATCTCTCAAAGATAACTGACGATTCCTTTCTTTTTCCTCATGAGGTTACTGACGCCAAAGATGTCATAGAGTCCAATAAGGTTGAGTACCTACACTATATGAATATCTCAAACAACTGGAAATATAATCGAGATAATCACATACTGTATAATGCTGAAATCCACCAACGTATCAGTTTACGTCCCCTATTTGAGGATGCACAAAATCCCAATACACACAATGACATATATTCGGAAAATTTATCTACATCATTCATAGATTATCTAACATCAAAAATGAAAAAGAGAATTCAAAAGATTCTAAAATAGAGATAGTTCTATGATCTATTACTTGTTGGAAATTTTGAGGGAAAGGTCTATTTTTACTTTAGAGACAACATCGCTTCTCTTTTCACCAAGTGGTAACATATAGGCATGTTGTAGTCTCTCATCGCTTACAGCTTTCCAACGTTTCACAGAGGCAAAAAGAGAATCACCAAAAAATGTCATGGTCGGTGTGTTGACCAGTGCTGCCAAATGGTATGTGCCCGTTGATGTGCTGACAAAAAGTTTAAATGAGGCCAAGAGTTTGGTAAATGTGACAATACCCTCTGTGGACTGGTAGAAGATGACATCTAGCCCTTCACACAGCGCCACACTCTTTTTTCTCAGTGCCTCTTCTCCCGGACCAAAGGTCATCACAGCCTGATACTTGCCGTTTTCACTTACCATACGGACAAGTTCTACATACTCTTCTAGTGTAAGGTTGGCATCTGAAGAACCTCCAAAACCTGGATGAAAAGCGATGACCGGTCGGGTAATAGCATATCGCTCTGTAAACTTTTGGTAGACCTTTTCAAGTTCCTCTTTAGCAAATGAGCAGAGAGGTTTTGAAAAACTGAGATCTACATCTGGGAACACTGTTTTTACAAGTTGCAGATTATATTCAAATTCTGCCATCTCAACTCGAGAACGACGCTGTTTAACACGCTTAGTATAGAAAACCTGGGCCAATTTCGTCGCAGGGGCTATACGGGTTGGTATACCTGCTATAAATTGCGCTACAGCTACACGTGTATTGGAGAAAAGGGTGAGAGAAAGATCGATCTTGGCACTGCGTAAGCTTTTAGCCAAACTCCAAAGCGACCCGCCCTCATCTACAATCACCTCATCTATAAAGGGACAAGCCAAGGCTAACTCTTTGTTAAGCGGTGCGACACAAGCAATAATTTTATGGTGCTGATCATAATTTTTTAAAACGTAAAGCGTCGGAAGAGCAGTGACAAAGTCACCAAGTTTATCGGTACGAACAACGAGTATATTCATTTTTAAATCATCCCTCTCTAAACTCTCGATGCCATCGCAAATGACATAAGTATCTACTTCGCTCCACTAATACCATCTATATCGATGACTTACACACCGATCTGAAAATATTCAAACCCTATTTCAGCCATGCGATCTTTGTCGAACTGGTTTCGTCCATCAAAGAAAATAGCATTTTTAAGCAGTTTTTTCATCTCATCAAAGTCAGGACTTCTGAACTCTTGCCACTCTGTTACCAGCACTACTGCATCTGCATCTTTTAGTGCCTCATATTTACTGTCTACATAAGAGACATCTGCATTGTCTTTTAAATAGTAGGACTCAGCCTCATGACGTGCTTTAGGATCATAAGCTACCACTTTGGCACCACGTTTAGTTAGTTCATTGATGATGGTAATAGCGGATGCTTCACGCATGTCATCGGTCTCAGGTTTGAAGGCCAGACCCCAGACTGCAAAAGTCTTGCCACTCAGGTTCTCACCAAAACGTTTAATGACCTTGTTGGAGATCACTGTCTTTTGATCATAGTTCACTGCTTCGACTGCATCCAAGATACGTGGTGTATAACCAAAATCTTTTGAGGTTTTGGCAAGGGCCTGAACATCTTTGGGAAAACAGCTGCCCCCATAACCACAACCTGGATAAATAAAGCTGTAACCGATACGCGCGTCTGAACCGATGCCATTACGAACCTTGTTAATGTCTGCACCCACACGTTCACAGATATTAGAGATCTCATTCATAAAACTGATCTTGGTTGCCAGCATCGCATTGGCCGCATACTTGGTCATCTCTGCTGACTTAATGTCCATACCGATAAAACGATCATGATTTTTCATAAAAGGCGCATAGAGATCATGCATGGTCTGCATCGCTTTTTCACTGTCAGCACCGATAACGACACGGTCGGGATGCATAAAGTCCTGTATTGCAGCACCCTCTTTCAAAAATTCAGGGTTTGAGACGACATCGAAGGCAAGATCAACCCCGCGTTTGTCAAGTTCTGCCTGAATGGTCGCTTTTACTTTTTCAGCTGTACCTACCGGTACCGTTGATTTGTCTACAACTACGATATAGTCCTGCATGTACTGTCCAATACTTTTGGCCACTGCCAGAACATACTGCAGGTCTGCCGAACCGTCTTCACCCATCGGCGTACCCACAGCGATAAAGGTGATCAGTGAGTTGGCTATAGTACTCTCGACATCTGTCGTAAATTTCAGTGTCTCTTTTTTGTAGTTGTCCAGGACCATCTCTTCAAGACCCGGTTCATAAATAGGGATGACACCCTGCTTCAGTTTCTCTATCTTGGTCTCATCAATGTCAACACAGGTCACACTGTTTCCCATTTGTGCGAAACATGTACCACTCACCAAACCAACATAACCTGTACCTATCACTGAAACTTTCATATACTTCCCCTGTAAAAAATCTTTTTATTTTATCTAACTGTTGCTAATAAGCGCCTATTTGTTTGGTTGCTCTGCCCGACAATATTTCTCAGACTTCATAATCATATAACTCTCAAGAACCTTTGCATCACGCATCACCATCTCGACCTTCAAGGTGTCTGCATCTGCTGTGATGAGCAGTGAACCTGATGTGAAGTAACTTATAGGCATCATCGGATGCGGTTCATTAAAAGGGTTGATACCGCGAGAGTCTTCTGAGGATGAGCCTGCGACATTATAGATCGTGCCGGCAAAGGAGACTTTTTTGTTACATTTATGATAGGAATGCAGATCACTTTGCACCACATGTTTTGCAGCATCGAAATTATCGCTGTAACCGTACTGTCCATGGGAGAGCAGAGAGCGCTCATAGACATGAGAGTGTCCGCTCAGTACAAGGTCTACATCATACTTTTCCAGGATCGGCACGATGTTCTCGCGCATCTGTACCATTCGTCCGCGTGAATCATAGTAGCTGTCTGAGTCATGACTTCCTTTGGTATAGGGAGGATGATGGAAGATAACGATAGTCCAGAGTTTTTGATTGGCGCTTAGATCTTTTTTAAGCCACTCTGCCATCTCACCCTCAGCATCTCTATCTACTGTCTGTGAATCCAAAAGCACAAAATGGACATTACCATTTTCAAAAGAGAAGTAGCTTTCGCTTCCAGAAGCAACACCACCCGACTCCCCATTGATAGGAAATTCAAAAATATCGTAAAAAGCCCAGCGACGCGCATCATGGTTTCCGATTACTGGCCATACCACATGTCTTTTCAACATCTCAGTAAAGGCATTAAAGAGTCCTTTATTGAACTGTTTTTGTGAACCGCTTCTATACGCATTGTCTCCCAGCATCAACCAAGTGTCGATCTTTCTGTCATCACCGACATACTTCATCATCGCCTTGTAGTTCTCCTGTTGGGCACTGTTAAAATTACCAGAGTCTCCCTGTACCCAGATGCGCTGGGTTCTGTTCACATCATCATTAAGCGTCTCGAAGCTGCGTCCTAAATTATCGACTTTTATAGATGCAGCATCTACACTGTAGCGATAGCGTCTCTCTTTTTGCAGTCCTGTGATCTCCACCCTGTGGTACTGTGTAGCTTTATCTTCACACACCTCTTTGTCAAGTTTTTTCTCACCATAATAGACACAGCCAAGCTCCTCTTTTGGCGTCTGCCAGATCACCACGACCCCGTTTTGGCTCACCTTCTGCAGATAGGGCTGACGATCCACATACTTGTAGCTGTCGTACATCACTACACTCAAACGGCCTATGCCGTAGAGTGAAGCAACAACCACCAGAAAGATGGCAAAATATTTTAAGATTTTTTTGATCACTGTTTTTTCCTAGAAATTTATTATTGTCATTATAGTGGTCTAGAGGTTACAAGCGACTTTTCACTATAATAGCGCCATGAAAAAACCGTATCTTTGGGACTCCTATTCAGACCAGCCTTACCAACTCAAAGATCGTACCTTTAAGAAAAAAGGACGTAAAAAAGAGCTCTTTTCTCTGCTTTACACCTACCTCTCTTCGCTGCTTCTTCTGCCCCTGTTTATAATGCTTCAAGTTTTTGTAAAACCCAGAAAAATAGGTACAAAACAGTTCTTTGGCATGAGTGTTAACCTTGACAGGTTCCCCAAAGAGAGCGTCATACTTATCAAAGAGCTGGGTGTCGACACTGTGTTGATACGACTGCCGCTTTGGGAGATGGAGCGGCTCGAGGCCTATGTCGCTTTTGTACAGCAGTTCTCTGAGCAAAAAGTTATACTCAACATCATGCAAGACAGAGAACATGTTGAAGACCTAGAGCTGCTTAAAAATGATCTCGACACCATCTTCGAAGCACTTCACAAAGATGTCTCACTCTTTCAGATCGGAACGACCATCAACCGTGCCAAATGGGGCTTTTTCAGTGTAGGAGAGTACCTGAAGTTCTATAGGGTGGCTTACCTGCTCAAAAAACAGCACTTTCCCAAGATAGCGCTCATGGGCCCATCAGTCATCGATTTTGAGTACCATTTTGACATTCATGTTCTCTTCAACTTCGTGAAACTGCGCTTCGATGCACTTTCTGCCCTGCTCTATGTCGACCGGCGCGGTGCTCCTGAAAACACGCAGATAGGCTTCGACCTTCTCAAAAAGATCACACTGCTTGACACCCTCGTCTTTTTCTCACCCAAGAGTAAAAGAGCGCTCTACATCACCGAGACCAACTGGCCCATCTCACAGACAGCACCATATGCCCCTACCAGCGAACATGAGTGTGTCAGCGAAGATCTTTATACAGAATACATGCTGCGTTACTGCCTGCTGTCTTTTGCCTCACAGCGCGTCGATGCGCTCTACTGGCACCAGCTCATCGCTCCGGGTTATGGGCTTATCGACTCCAGAGATGGCTTAATGAAGCGCGAAGCCTTCGAAGCGTTCAAGGTAATGCTGCAACAGCTTCAGAGTATGGAGTTCGTTCACTTTTCACAACATAAGAGACAATATATCCTTATTGTAAAAAACAGCTTACAGAGCGTTTCAGTACTCTGGTCCCTTCAACCTACAACACGCCACTTTTCAAAAACAGTGCACTATTATGATCATCTCGGCAGAGAAAATCATGCCAAGCATGTTGAACTGGACACCAAACCAATTTATATAACAGAGAATATACATGACCTTTAAAAACCGATTTACCCCCGTTATTGCAGCCACCTTTGCCTCCCTTGTTCTGCTCTTTTTTGTCAGACTCTTTTTATGGCTGCGTTATAACACGCTTTTTAGTGACTTGAGCGCTTACGAAACCTTACAATCATTTATACTAGGGAGTCGCGTCGACCTCATCGCTATATTGACTTTTACCAGTATCTTGATACTGCTCGCTACATTGCCTCTGAAAATTGTCTACAACATCTATATTCGAACCCTGTTTGGAGTGGTATGGGGCATCATCATGGCCATGATATTTGCCATAAGTTTTGGAGATGTGCTCTATTTTGAGTACACCCTTCGCCACCTTTCCAATGAACTTATCAACCTCTCCAATGATACCAACATCATCATAGACATGGCCCTGCACTCTTATTTGATCTACACTCTTTTGTCTACTGTGATCAGCATACTGATCATCAGTTTTTTTGTTTGGCTCTTTAGACAAAAGATAGAGAACAAAACACACAGCCTTAAAAGCTGGATGAGTATTTTTCTGGTCATCATACTCCTCTTTTTTGGCATACGTAGTAAATTAACAGGCAAAAGTTTTGGTTTTTCAGATGCCTTCGCTGTTAACAAAGTCAGTTCAGGGAACTTGGCACTCAATGGATTTTTCAGTGTCTATCGCACCATAAAAGATGATGGTTACAAAAACAATCATTTTCCTTTTGAAAAAGCCCTTCACATCACCAAGTCTATGCTTGACTCCAACAACACCTACTATGTCACCGACCAAGCACCTATACAGAGAGCCTTTGTACAACCCAAACGCAAAAAATACAATGTGGTCTTTGTTCTTATAGAGTCTTGGGGTGCTGAACATCTCGATAGTTACACGCCTTATGAAGCTCTGGGTGTTACACCCTACTTTACCTATCTTTCCAACCATGGCATGCGTTTTGACAACTTTTACGCCAATGGCAGTCGTTCTATTTATGGCATCACTACCATCATGACCGGGGTAGCCAAACCAACAGGATTCCCACCTATTGGAAGCGGCTTGGAGTTTTCAAAACTCTCCTACTTAGGAAGTATCTTAAAAGATAATGGCTATGATACACTCTCCATGCAGGGTTCATCACGTCGCTCTTACCGCATGGACTCTGTTATGAACCTCAGTGGTTTTGACCAATATTATGGAAAAAGTGACATCCCTAATGCTGAGACTATAGATGAAGGATACAGTGATGGCGGTATAGGTACCTTTGATTACAACACACTGCACTTTTTACATCAAAAGATCAACACACTAAAACCACCCTTTTGTAGTTTTGTCTTTACTGCCTCCACGCATACAGACTTTCATGTCCCACAAAAAAAATATGAGAAGTTCGAACCCTCACTGAGTGGGTACACCGGCTTTCTTAATACCATGTACTATGCAGACAGTGCTATCAAACGTTTTATGAACGAGGTCAAAGATGAACCTTGGTTTGATAACACGATTTTTATTTTCACTGGTGATCACGGCTATCAGAGTGCCGCAAGAGGTCTCTCTAAAAAGATGCGTCATGTAAAAAAAGCGGTATCTAGCATCGAACATCACAGAGTACCCTTACTCATTTATGCACCTAAGATCATTACACCTTCTAAAAATAGAACACTGGGTTCACATGCGGACATTTTACCAACTGTGATCGATCTTTTAGGGCTTAAAAACAGTTACTCATCTATTGGTTCCTCTCTTTTGGACCCTAATGTACATAAACGTTTTGTCTATATACAAGATGGCAGTATGATGGGGCTGATCACTGAGCAAGGTTATGTCAAACATAATTATGAAAATATCATCGAGACCAACCTCACTGACCCCCAAGAGGTTGCTGATCAACTTCTCAGTGTTGACAAAGTTGAGACAATACTCCTCAATACAAACAGATGGAACCACTAATGCGATTTAAAAACATATATGTACAAACATTTATGGGTCTACTCCTCGGTCTGCTATCACTTTTTAGCAGTCACCTCTTTTTATTACTGCGCTATCCCAATGATTTTTCGGACCTTACCACTACAGAGAGACTTCTCTCTCTATTAATGGCCATTCGTGTTGACACCATCACACTTCTTACTCTGACCGGTATCGCGATTTTGATTTTGACCTTTCCTCTCAAAAGTATCTACCAGCGAACATTTCGTACTCTGATTGGTACCTTATGGGGATTAAGCATCATCAGTGTTGTTCTTTTCTCTTACAGCAATGTTCTCTATTTCGACTTTTCACACAGACATCTTTCCAATGAGCTTTTTACCCTGGGTAATGACACCGACATCATCATCAACATGGCATTACACTCCTTCCTGCCCTACACCATAGGTGCCTTTATAGCCCTTTTTGGCTATATGTATCTCTACTATAAGATCTTTTCTGCTCCTGTCACAGAGCAGATAGAGACCAAAAAAGCGATACTTTTTTACCTTATTATCATTGTCTTGATCTTTGGAGGGATCCGTTCCAAACTCACCGGTAAAAGTTTTGGTATGAGTGACGCTTTTACCTGCAACAAAGTCTCTTCGGGTGTACTTGCACTCAATGGAGTCTTTACCGTTTATAGAACAGCGGGTACCTCAGCACAGTTACATGATCTTCTCCCTTATGAGCAGGCACTCCCTATTGCAAAAACACTCCTGACATCCAATAACGCTCCTTTTGTAGATCCTGAGTACCCATTGATGCGTGCTTATGCACCTAAAGAAAAGCCCAATTACAATGTGGTTATTGTCTTACTCGAATCGTGGGGCGCAGAGCATATCGACGGTTTTACAAAATATCCAGAACTCGACATCACCCCATTTTTTAAAGAGATGGCTGCGCATGCCTTAAAATTTACAAATTTTTATGCCAATGGGTACCGCTCTATTTATGGTATTACCTCAATATTTACAGGAATCACACTGCCCAAAGGTTTTGAGTTTTTAGGCAATGGTCTTGAACTCAGTAAACTTAGTTATCTTGGCAGCATCGCTAAAAACAATGGATACAGTACCATCGCGATGCAAGGCTCACAAAGACGTTCGTACCGCGTGGATGCTGTCAGTAATATCGCTGGATTCGAGCACTATTATGGAGCACAGGATATGCCTGATGCCGAAGAAGTAGAAGGAGACCGCGCCCCTATTACCAGAACCTATGACTATAACCTTTTACACTTTTACCACCAAAAGCTCAACGAGATGAAAGAGCCATTTTTAGGGTTTGCCTTTACCTCAACTAACCACAGTGACTATCATCTTCCCAGCTCTAAGTTTGAGCGTTATCCTCATGGCTTACGCGACTATAACGGTCAACTCAATGCCTACATCTATGTCGATGATGCCATCAGACGTTTTATGCAGGGGGTTCAAAAAGAGCCTTGGTTTGATCGCACTATTTTTATCTTTACCTCTGATCATGGAAGTGGTGATGCACTCAACACTATTGGTAGAAGATTAAGAGGCAAGGATTTGGCCTCACTGCCTGCCAAAGAGCATTTCCGCATTCCCCTTGTCATCTATGCACCTAAGATCTTTAAAGCAAAAGAGGTCACAACACTGGGCTCTCAAGTAGACATCTTACCAACACTCATAGATATCTTAGGATTTCAGGACAACTTTACGACTATGAGTAACTCTCTTTTTGATCAAAGTGTCAAAAATCGTTTTGTCTATTACTACAGTGGTGCGACCATAGGACTTATCAAAGAAGATGGTGATTTACAATACAATTTCAAAAACATAGTAGGTGCCTCCAAAAAAGATCATGCACAGATGAAAAAAGAGCTTTTTGCCATCGATACAATGGAAGCAAAACTGATCAAAACTAACAAATGGACCAAGTAGATGCAAAAACGAACAGAGATCACCTCTATACTGATCATACTTCCCAACTGGCTTGGAGATGCTGTTATGGCAACACCGGTCATCGAAGCACTTTGCGAGTTCTATCCTCATGCTACCTTGACACTGATAGGCTCGTTTGTCTCCATAGAAGCACTAAAGTACCACCCGCTCTGCAAGCGCCACTACATAGACAACACTAAAAAAGGCGGCCTTCGCCTGCTTAACACCTACAAGTTCGCCAAAGAGATCGGTCCTCATGACATTGCCATCTCTTTTCGAAACCAGATCCACGCCTCCCTGCTATTAAAGTTCACCGGCTCAAGAGTCACCGTGGCACGCAATTCATGGCATGCCAGACTCTTTTTGGACCATGCTGTCCAGACACCACAGGGACACCTTGTCGAGCAGTATGTTTCACTCGTAGAAGCCATAACCCATGAAAAGGTCGACCCTGTCTCACCCCTGCGTCTCTTCATAGAGCCCTACCACTATGATGTCCCTACACTCGGCATCAACCCCGGTGCCACCTACGGCTCCGCCAAACGCTGGTACCCGGAGAAGTTCGCAGCCGTTGCTGCCAACTATGCCAACCATTACGACATCGTGATCTTTGGAGGACCGACAGAGACAGAGATGGCCAAAGCCATCGAAGAGGAGCTCATCAAACTCGGCATCAACAACTTCACCAACCTCGCAGGCACCACCACCATAAAAGAGCTCTGCAGCCACATCGGCGGCCTCTCACTCTTCATCACCAACGACAGCGGCCCCATGCACGTAGCAGCAGCCTATCAGGTCCCCACCGTCAGCATCTTCGGCCCGACAAAACATTTAGAGACCTCACAGTGGAAAAACAGACAGAGCAAGATTGTAAGGCATGACATAGAGTGTGCTCCGTGTATGAAACGAGAGTGCCCTCTGAAACATCATGAGTGTATGAAACTTATCGAAGCTGATGAAGTGATAGAGGCAGTGGATACTGTTGTGAGTTTTTAGTTTTTAGTTTTTAGTTTTTAGAAAGATGACTTAATCATCTTAAGAGCAAGAGCGTTCGTACGATACGGGATTTAGTCCCGTCCATGCATTGGACTGTTGGTCCTGATCAGCAGATTACGCAGATTTAGCAGATTAAGAGCGAGAGCGAATTATAAAATATGCGTAGCTTATTGAACACTGATTAAAGTCACAAGACGTATAAACTCGTGGATTCCTTTCTTCAAAGGAATGACGACAAGCGAAGCAAAGTCGAAAGATGAAAGCGCATCTACAAATTTACTGTACGTATAAAAGTTTCAGATGTGGTGTGAGTTGTGCTGAAGCGATCCCGAAGGCGCACTAGTGTGCGTTGAGTGGTGAGCTGAAGTGCAAATCGCGCCGCAGCTGGAACTTTTATTGTTAGAATTTGAATTTGAAGCCAGCAAAGTAGCTTCTGTTTATGTACGCATTCCCCATCTGAACAACCGGCGAATCGATCCCCCGGTAACCCATCGTCAAAAGCCCTCGTTCCATCAACTCTATATCTATATTTCCCTGATACTCCATATAAGTATCAGAGTCACTAAAAGAGAGTACATTTGGTGCATAATAGAACACTCCAGCAATGTGAATAGGGATAAAAGTGATAAAAGGCAAAACATAATCACTCTGAATACCTAAAGGCATAGCAAACACTGAGCCTCCTCTTAGGTAAGTATAAGCCATCTTCACACCCATACCCATCGTCAATCCTGGTGCCATGGCAGATGAAGACTGCGCCACAAAACCGATCTCACCTAAGAAGTTGTTATCTCTTTCGTAAGGGAGTCTTGCATTTTCAGGACTACCAATCAAAAGACGGGTTTCTATCATAAGGTTCTCTGGTTCTATATTGTTATTGAATTGACCCATGTCCAAATTCAGATGCATATCCAGATCTTTGTTATTCAAGTTGAGTTCAAACTCATGATAGGCCTGAGCACTGCTTCCAAATAGGACCAGTGTCACTAATAGTTTTTTTAACATGTAGAACCTTGTATTTTTTCTATAGTCTTGGTTGTACTCTTGCCATCAACGAAGTCCACCAGTTTCAAGACCTTGGAGAACTCAGTTCCTACCACTTTTTTACCTTCATAGTCGCCCCCTTTGACCAAAACATCTGGAGCGATCATCTTAATAAGGTCATGCGGGGTATCCTCACTGAATTTGACCACATAATCCACAGCATCCAAAGCCGCCAAAATATAGGCGCGGTCATCTTCTACGTTTACAGGACGTGTAGGCCCTTTAAGCTCACGAACAGAAGCGTCAGAGTTAAGACCTACGATGAGTATGTCCCCAAAACTCTTAGCCTCTTGAAGGTACTTTACGTGGCCTACATGCAAGATATCAAAACAGCCGTTGGTAAAGACCACACGCTGTCCCTGCTCTTTAGCATGCTTAACGATGCGATCGATATCTTCAAAACTCTTGATATGTGCGTCAGAATTACTCTGGTGGAGTTTGGACTCATAGATCTCGATCTCATCGAGTGTCACTGTAGCTGATCCCACTTTACCCACCACAACACCTGCTGCAAGATTGGAAAAACGAGCCGTCTCTTCTATACTTAGACCCGCGCTTAAAGCAAAGGCTATCGAAGCGATTACCGTGTCACCGGCACCGGTCACGTCAAAGACTTCTTGAGCAACAGTAGCAAAACGTTTCACAGCACCATCATAGATAGCGATACCATCTTCGGAGAGAGTGATCATAGAGCGTTCAAGGTCACACTGCTCTTTGAGTGAAAGCAGTGCTGCTTTTAAAGAATCATCATCTTTGATCTCGATCTGTGTTGCTTCTGAAGCCTCTTTTTTGTTAGGTGTCAACATATGCGCACCACGATATTTACTGTAGTCTGTCCCCTTGGGATCGACAATTACTTTGATCTTTTTACTCTTAGCCAGAGTGATCACAGCTTGAGAGAGTTCATCTGAGATGACACCCTTTCCATAATCAGACAAAATGATCATATCGGTCACAAAAAGATCTTTTTCTATGGCTGTGATGATCTTTGAGACAGAATCAGAAGAAATGGTCTCTTTAGACTCTTTGTCGTACCGTAAGATCTGCTGATTAGCTGCAATCACCCGTGATTTTTTACTGGTCTTACGTCCTGCTTGTGTGATGAGGCCTTCTGTTTTGACCCCAATAGACTTCAACATGATCGTAAGCTCTTTAGCGATCTCATCATCTCCTACCACACTGGCCACATTAACCGTAGCACCCAGAGAGATAAGGTTGTTGACGACATTACCTGCACCACCAAGCACAGAGCTCTCTTTAGCGATGTCTACCACCTGCACGGGGGCCTCAGGTGAAATGCGCTCAGCACTTCCCCAAAGGTAGTGGTCTATCATCAGATCACCAATAACCAAAATGTTAGGGTTGGCCTTTTTAAGTGCCTGCATTACTTCACTTCTTCTTCAAACATACGTTTGATCTCAGGGATATAGGCCTTGATGCCTTCTTCAAAAGAGAACTTAGGTGCATACCCCAGTCCTTCCACTGTACTCTCAATGTTCGCTTCGGTATGGAACTGATAACGCCCTATAAAGGGGTTGGGAATATACTCACATGGATAAGAGGTCCCCAACTCTTTTTGCAAGATGTCTACCATAGACTGAAAAGAGCGCGCATTTCCTGTACCAACATTGTAAATACCACTCTTTTTAGGATGCATAGCCAAGACATTTGCCTGAATAATGTCCTCTATATAGATAAAGTCACGAACGATCTTGTCTGAATTTTCAAAAAGTTTAGGGTTTTTACCCTGAAGCAGCTGGTGTCCAAACTGAATTACCATGGAAGAGGTCTTGTCTTTAAAGTACTCTCTTGGACCATAGACATTAAAATAACGTAGACCTACTATGGAGATAGCAGCTGTTTTCATAACATCACGAGAGAGGTGGTCCATCATCAATTTTGAAAAACCGTAGACATTTTGAGGGGCTTCGACACCTACTGTCTGTGGTGAAGGTGCATCACCGTAAGTTGCACCTGAAGAGGCATAGATCATGTTGGCGTTTTGGCGCAGTGCCATATCTAAAAGATCTTTAAAAGCATTAAGATTGGTTCTGACCATAAGGTCTTGTTCCATGGCCGTGGTGTCCGAGATGGCTGCTTCATGGAAGATGTAGTCAAAATCGTAATCCACTTCAAGTTTGGCAAGCAGGGCTTTGTCGTTGATGTCCCCACTGATCACCTCACCTCTAAAACCTATAAGGTTTTTAAAATGTCCAAAACTTTTCAAGTTCCCATTAGAGAGGGTCTCACCGGAGCGAAAACTGTCCAAGACAACGACTTTGGCATCAGGATGGTTCTCTTGAAAATAGAAAGCAAGATTAGAACCAATAAACCCAGCCCCTCCTGTAATCAAAATAGTTTTATCTGTTAAATCATTATCAATATATCGCATCTTCTCTCTTTAGTAAGGTCTTAAAGTATTTGCATAACCATAGCTGGCGTAAAAACAACTTTTTATTATGACTCAGATTATAGCAAATAGACGATTAATCGCTTAGTACAATTTAAGATTATTATGTTTATAATACATTCAAATTTTAACACGGAGAATTAACATGAAAAAAATCGCATTAGCACTACTAGTAGCAAGCGTATCACTAATGGCAGCAGACGGTGCAGCAGCATACAAGAAATGTGTATCTTGTCACGGTGCAAAAGCTGAGAAGAAAGCTCTTAACAAGTCTGAGATCATCGCTGGTTGGGACGCTGCTAAGACTGAAGAAGCTCTTAACGGTTACAAAGCTGGTACTCGTAACGTTCACGGTATGGGTGCATTGATGAAAGGTCAAGTTGCTTCTTACGATGCAGCAACGATCAAAGCAGTATCTGCTTACATCGCTGGTCTTAAGTAATTAGACCCCTTTAGGAGACCCGCTTTGGGTTT
Source organism: Helicobacteraceae bacterium (assembly GCA_015493495.1). GTDB lineage: Bacteria > Campylobacterota > Campylobacteria > Campylobacterales > Sulfurimonadaceae > Sulfonitrofixus. The sequence goes on from WGDB01000008.1 coordinate 17,690, forward strand.
CCTCCTTTTCCTCTTTTCTACCCTTCCTCAGCTATTTTATACACTAAGAAACTTCTATAATGTTACTTTTTTTCACACTCTAATTATCTACCTATTCTGGTCTATACCCCTCTTTATTCTTTTTAAGTGCGCTCTTTTTACGTTCTTGTTCTGCAGCAGAGTTTAGCTCCTCTTCACCATCGTACTGAACCTGATTTAAAAACTTATCTTTGTCATCAAACTGTCCCGTCTTAATAGCCCACATAATTCCAAATAGTGCCAACGCACCCAAAAAGACCGACACACCTAACATCAATATAATAATAGAATCATTCATAATTAACTTCTTTTCCACATAATTTTTATACGCATCGAGTTACCCACCACAAGCAGTGAGCTCACCGACATAGATATAGCCGCGATCAACGGGATAATATAACCCGCCATAGCAAGTGGTATGGTCACTGCATTGTAAAGCAGTGAGATCCAGAGATTCTGCTTAACCAGTTTAAAGGTTGTTCGCCCTATTTTAAAGGCTTCTTCCAAAGATCGTAGCGAATCATTCATCAAAATAACATCACTCACATCGATAGCAATATCACTGCCACTTCCCATAGCGATCCCAATCTCAGCTTGAGCCAAGGCTAAGATATCATTAACACCGTCTCCTGCCATCACAACGCGATGACCCTCTGCTTGCATCTGAGAGATCATCTGGGCTTTCTCTTGAGGCACAAGTTCTGCATGGTAGTGCTCAATCCCAACAGTATCAGCTATTCGTTTAGCAACGCCTTCATGATCTCCGGTCAACATAACTACATTGATACCAGAGTGTTTCAAAGAAGCGATCACCGCTTGTGCCTCTTTTTTAGGAGCATCTGCCAACTCAAAATGGGCAACAAGTCTCTCTCCTACCGCAAAAAAGAAAAGTGTCTTGTCGCTGTTTATAGCAATATCAATGTTTTGTTCTTGCATCAACAGCGCATTACCACCACTTAGTACCTCACCTTTGTAACGCGCGACCATTCCTCGTGCAGAGAGTTGTTGAACCTCATCCAAGAGGGGAATGTTCATCTTCTCATCATAAAGATACTCAGCGACACCTAAAGAGACAGGATGTTTGGAACTGTTGAGCAAGGCGGCAAGTTGTGCCTTGTTAGCGTCAGTCGCCTCCTCATACCACCTCATGTCTACCACCTGAGGTCTTCCCTCAGTGATAGTACCTGTTTTGTCCAAGACCAGTGTGTCCACCTTGGCGATGGTCTCCAGATGTCCCGCCTCTTTAAAGAGAATCCCGCGTTTCGCACCCTGTCCCAGACCCACCATCGTTGCGACGGGTGTTGCCAGAGCCAAGGCGCAAGGACAGGCAATAACGATCACAGAGATCCCCACCATAAAAGCAGTCTCGAAGCTGTGTGGCCATAACCACCAAACTATAAAGGTTACCAAGGCTAAAAGGAGTATCGCACTTGAAAAGTATTCTGAGAGACGGTTGGCTATCTGCTCAATACGCGGTTTTTTAGCCAGAGATCGCTCTAACATGGTCAAGATGTTGGAGAGCGTAGAGTGTTCGAAGTCTTTGGTCGCCTCATATTTGACAACAGCATCGATACTCGTCGTTCCACTCACGACATGTGCTCCAACCTCTTTATAGATCGGTTCACTCTCACCACTGAGACTTGACTCATCGAAGCTGCCGGAGCCTTCAAGAATAACCCCATCAATACCCGCTTTTTCTCCCGCCTTAAGAAGCAGTACATCCCCAACTATGATCTCTTTGACACTCACATTAGACTGTTCACCATCTTTAAGCAAGGTCACTTCATTAGGAACATGTTTTGAGAGAACATCCAGAGTATCTGCCGCACTCTTTTTACTCAACACCTCTAAAAACTTACCCAAAAGAACAAAGGTGATGATCATCGCCACCGAATCAAAATAAGCTTCTCCCTTTTCAAAGACCGTGATATAGATGGAGTAGAGATAGGTCAATGAAGCCCCCGTCGCTACCAAGATATCCATGTTCACTGTTTTGGTCTTCATACCATAGTAAGACCCTCTAAAAAAGACCCATCCACTATAAAAAAGGACCGGAGTCGAAAGCAGCCACTCTGCAACATTCAAGATGTTTTTAATATTCTGATCCATACCGGTGAAGAAACCGGCATACTGTGCGACAGCAATAGTCATGATATTCATCATGGCAAAAGCAGCCACCGCAATACGAAGATAGTAATCTTTACGCTCTTTATCTGCTTGTGCCTCTTGGATCTCTGGATCATAAGGAAAAGCGTTATAACCAATAGCACGGACCATATCGATGATAGCAGAGAGCTTCACTACCTCATCATCCCAGACGACACGGGCTTTGTTGTTGGTATGGTTGATAAAGACCTCTACCACCCCTTCCATCTTATGCAGGGCTTTTTCATTGAGCCAGACACAGGCCGAACAGTGAATCCCTTCGATGATCAAAGAGACCTCCTGAAACCCTTCACTGTCAACACTCACGTAACGTTCATGAAAAGCGGGGGCATCAAAGTTGGAACTGTCTTCAAACTGCTCTGTCGGCGGAGCCAATTTCTCATCACCCAGTTTATTATAGAAAGTGTCAAGTCCCTCATCTTGAAGAAGGTGGTAGATCCCCTGACACCCTTTACAGCAGAAAAAAAGGTCTTCATCTTTGATCATTACCGATTCATCAAACTCTAAATGGCAGTGACTACATGCGATCTTGGACAATTTGGAACCTTCCCTCTCTACGGTTTTTCACGATTTTGTTATGCGGCGCGATAATACCACTCATACAGATGTAAACACCATTGGCCGGTTGTGTTGCAGCAAAACCCAAGGCCATTCCCAGGTTGAGACTCGCCTCACCTTTATCTATAGAGTAAGGGACCATGGCACCAGTGATAACAATGACCCTCTCAGGTAGATAAGCAGCTAACTTCATCGCTGTCAGATGCATAGTGTCTGTACCATGAACAATGACAAAGATATCTTCATCATCTGCTTCCAAGATGGCGGTAAGCTGTTCACGGTCTTCATCATCGATCTCCATAGAGTCTTTATAGAGCATTCCTGCAATCTCAACCTCATAAGCGAAGCTTTTGACGATCTCTTCAATGGCCAGGTTGTCAAACGGAACCTCAAGTTCACCACTGATCGGGTCATAACGCTTGTTAAAGGTACCGCCTGTATTCATGATCTTCATAGTAACTCTTTGAGATCTTTTATGATTTTGTTCGCTTCACTTTTGATCGCCTCTTTTGAAAAGAGGTAGCTCTCTCTTACTCCTGCGCGATGCGCGGCCAGGATATCGCGTTCACTGTCTCCTACTAACAGAGAGTTTTTCATGTCGATATGATGTTCCTCTGCTGCTTTAAGTAGCATTCCCGGTTCGGGTTTACGACAACTGCAAGGACCCGAGATATCTGGATGATGTGGGCAGTGATAGACATCAGTAATATTGATCCCTTCTCTAGCAAAGACATCCACCATCCATCGCGTCAAGTCACTAAAGTCATCTTCACTGTAATACCCACGAGCGATCCCGGACTGGTTGGTCACTATGATAATAAGATAACCCTTGTCTTGATACTTGTGACAGAGTTCGAAGACCCCCTCTATAAACTCAAAATCCTCGATTCTATACAGATAGTTCTTCTCCACATTGATGACCCCGTCTCGATCTAAAAAAAGTGCTGGTTTTTTCACCTTCTACACTCCTACCCCATCACCAAACATCTCTTTTTCTATTGCATCACAGATCATATGTTCTATAAGAAGGTGAGACTCCTGGATACGTGGCGTAGCATCTGATGGCACGATCAGCGTATGGTCTGCAACCTCCGCCATCTTACCACCATCACGGCCACTCAACGCCACGGTTGTTATCCCCTTCTCTTTGGCAGAAGCAAAGGCATTTAAAATATTTACAGAGTTTCCAGAGGTGGAGATACCAATGAAAAGGTCGCCTGTAACACCCATCCCCTCTAGTTGACGCGAAAAAACGTAGTCGTATCCGTAATCATTGCCGATAGCTGTAAGATTAGAGGTATCAGTCGTCAAGGCCAAGGCAGGAAGAGAAGGTCTGTCAAAGCCGTAACGTCCAACCAACTCTGCTGCAAAGTGCTGGGCGTCTGCTGCAGAACCACCGTTACCTGCGATCAAGATCTTGTTACCCGCTTTATAGACCGCTACTGATGCTTTAATGACACTGGCGATCTTCTCTAAAAAGGCAGTGTCATTTAAGATTTTCTCTTTGGTCTGCGCAGAAGCAGCCACTTCACTTTTAATATACTCTAGCATCGTTACCCTTTCAACTTCTCTTTTAAGATCACTTTACCCATCTCAACACCGGGTTGGTCATAAGCGTTAATATCCAACATATTAGCTACCAAAGCAGTCAACAACTCATAATAAAGTATAAGCTGACCAATCTCTGAAGCATTCACACTCTCTATTTCTATGATATCAAGAGGGATATCATCGAGTGCATCCAAGGCTTCCACCATAGAGTCTGCCTGCATATTGATCAGTTCTGAAAAACTGTAGCCATTGATAATGTCCATTGACTCCATGTTCTCAAATGAACTCTCTGGGATCTTCATCGGGTTGTCAAACTCTTTGATCTTGATGACAGTAACAGACTTGTCACGTTTACCATCAACAATAAGCTGTAAAAATGAGTGCTGATCTGTCGGCCCGATGAGACCAACAGGCGTCAGCCCTACATGCAGTTCAGAGTGACGCTGCTTTTTACCCAGACTTTCTCCCCACAACTGGACATACCAGGCGTTAAATTCTCTAAAGACCTCAGAGTAGGAAAAAAGGCAGTTAATATTGTAAGTGTTGGCATGCTGTGCATAGTAGGTCGCTTTTTGCATCAAAGAGTGGCAATACCCCTGCTCATTAAAAAAAGCGTCACGTACTTTTTGAGCGCCCTCAAGTAAAAGTTTTATATCCACTCCGACCAAGGCTAAAGGGATAAGACCGGCACTGCTTAAAACTGAAAAACGACCACCTACATCATTAGGAATACTAAAATGTGATATTCCTCTTGAATGCGCGAACTGCTCTAACATCGAGCCCGAGTCTGTTATGATCACACTGTTTTCACTATTGAGCTTGATCTCATTATCGATATATTTGGCAACTGCCACAGTCTCGATGGTCCCACCTGACTTACTAATAAGACAGTAATAGGCATCTTGCATATCAAAACTGTTAAGTTTACTACCAAGGACAAGAGGGTCCGTAGTATCCAAGATGTGTAACTTCTTCTCAAAAGAGCGTACCAAATCTAAAAAACGGTAGACAGCAGAGGCCCCTAAAGCACTTCCGCCTATACCAATGATCACAATATTTTTTTGCTTGACGGAAGCCGCAAGTTCTAAAAAAGGCGTTATGTCTTGATCACACAGATCATAGAACCCTATATATTCACGTTCACGGACAATGGCATCAGAGAGTTGCTCATTTACATGGGGAGAAAACTCAAAAGTGTTGGTCATCTTTTCTGCTTTGTATTAAAGTCCTATATTTTAACAAAGATCGACTAAATACCCTATGGAACAGTTAAATATCATGAAATGTATACCAAATAGCACCCGAAACTTGACAAGTACTCTTAAGTTGTTATAAAATACCTTCAAAGACAAATCTAAAAACTTCTTCAACTTTCCTCACATCTTCGTGGAAAATTTCCGAATCACACAAGGTAATTCATGAGCGACACTCGTCAGCAAAAAAACAATAAATCTTCGCGAACACATGTTCCAGTTAAGGGTCATACTATTGAAGACCTTCGTACCAAACCTCTCGACACACTTGTCAAACTTGCTACAGAACTTGGTGTTGAACATCCCAATGAGCTTAAACGTCAAGACCTTACTTTTGAGATCTTAAAGGCACAGACCTCTCAAGGCGGTTTTATCCTCTTTACCGGTATTTTGGAGACCATGCAAGATGGTTACGGTTTTTTACGTTCTATCGACACCAAGCAGTTCAGCGACTCGCTGAACGATGCCTATGTCTCAAGCACTCAGATCAAAAAGTTTGCACTGCGTAATGGTGATGTCGTCACTGGTCAGGTACGTCCTCCAAAAGATCAAGAGCGTTATTATGCTCTGCTTAAGGTCGAAGCGATCAACTACCTGCCACCTGCAGAGAGTAAAAAACGTCCTCTCTTTGAGAACCTGACACCACTGTATGCCTCAGAACAACTCAAATTAGAGTATAAACCGGAGAACCTGACAGGCCGTATGATGGACCTTTTTGCCCCTATTGGTAAAGGACAACGTGGTCTCATCGTCGCCTCTCCGCGTTCTGGTAAAACAGAACTTATGAAAGAGATCGCACACGGTATTACTTACAACCACCCTGAAGCAGAGCTAATGGTACTACTCGTGGATGAGCGTCCGGAAGAGGTCACGGACATGGAGCGTTCTGTCAAAGGTGAGGTCTACTCTTCTACTTTTGATATGCCTGCTAAAAACCACGTTAAAGTGGCTGAGATGGTGATCGAGCGTGCCAAGCGTCGTGTTGAGATCGGTAAAGATGTTGTGATCTTACTAGACTCTATCACCCGTCTTGCACGTGCATACAACACGGTAACACCATCAAGCGGAAAAGTCCTTTCCGGTGGTGTCGATGCCAATGCACTGCACAAACCAAAACGTTTCTTTGGTGCGGCCCGTAACATCGAAAATGGCGGTTCTCTTACCATCATCGCTACTGCACTTGTAGAGACCGGTAGTAAGATGGACGAAGTTATTTTCGAGGAGTTCAAAGGAACCGGTAACTCAGAAATCGTACTTAGCCGTAAAATCGCTGAACGCCGTATTTTCCCTGCTATTGACCTTCTTAAGTCAGGTACACGTAAAGAGGAGCTGTTGATCGGACCAGATGTCCTTCAAAAAGTCTTTATCTTGCGTTCTATGTTACACAAACAAGAAGATGAGATCGAGGCCTTGAAATTCCTCTACACCAAGATGAAGAAGATGCCTACCAACGAAGAGTTCCTTAACATGATGAACGAAGCGAAGTAGTCTCTTGAAAGTCGGTGTTTTTGACAGTGGGATCGGTGGTCTAACTGTCGTTAAGTCCCTTTTGAAGCACCAACTTTTTGAAGAGATCATCTACTTTGGTGACACTGCCCGTGTACCATATGGGGTCAAAGACAAAAATACTATTGTGCGTTACTCCCTTGAGGCCTTGGAGTTTTTTAAAAACTTTGAGATCGACCTTTTAATTACTGCCTGTAATACCGTCAGTGCCTACGCTTTGGAAGAGATGCGGGCACAGGCACCTTTTGATGTGATCGGTGTGGTTGAACCCGGTATCATCGCCACTGAAAATGCGCTGAGCGACAACAGTGCACAGGTACTTGTTCTAGGTACCAATGCAACCATAAATTCCAAAGCTTACGAGACACTCCTCCAAAATCATGGATTTATGAACACCACCTCAAAAGCGACAGGCCTTTTTGTCCCTATAATCGAAGAGGGGCTGTTTGAAGGAGAGATCTTAGAGAGTACTTTAGAACACTATTTTAAAGCGCTTCCCTGTCCAGACGGTGTCATCTTGGGATGTACCCATTTTCCACTGATCGCTGATGCTATTAGTGGGTATTTTGACCATAAAGTGACACTGATCCACTCAGGCGAGGCTATTGTAGAGTACTTGGAGTCTCACTACAAGTTTGATAAAAAATATCCTAACCCCGAGATCAAGTTTTTTGCTTCTGAAAATCCTGAGGCACTGCGTCAAACTGCACAACGCTGGTTAAACCTCCCTAACAAACCATAGAGACCTTCCAAAACCTTACTGTCATATTTTCCTCATCAAAAGCCTAGCTATGATAAAATCTATCTCTTAGACCACTGTGGTCATAGCTTAGTACAAAAGGCAACAATGTGAACGAGAGCTCAGAAGTTTTAGCACGAAAATATCGTCCCGATAATTTTAACGAACTCATCGGTCAAGAGACCATTTCCCAAACACTGTCACTGGCATTGGACTCTAACCGACTCTCTCACGCTTATCTTTTTTCAGGGTTGAGAGGCTCTGGAAAGACTTCTACCGCCCGTATATTTGCCAAGGCACTCATCTGTGACAATGGCCCTACCTCTAACCCTTGCGGTGTCTGTGAGCATTGTGTCATGGCAAAAGAGGGACGCCATATGGACATCATCGAGATGGATGCTGCCTCTAGCCGTAAAATCGACGATATCCGCGATCTTATCGAGCATACCAAGTACAAACCTGCTGCAGGAAAGTTTAAGATCTTCATCATCGATGAAGTCCATATGTTGACCAAAGAAGCCTTTAATGCCCTGCTCAAAACCCTCGAAGAGCCTCCTGAGTTTGTCAAGTTCATCTTGGCCACTACCGATCCACTCAAACTGCCAGCGACCATACTCAGTCGTACCCAGCACTTTCGTTTTAAACGTATCTCCAACATCAATGTCGTACATCACCTGCAGCACATCTTACAGCTAGAGGACATCAGCTATGAAGACGCCGCACTTGACATCTTGGCTCGTAGCGGTTCTGGCAGTCTGCGTGATACCTTGACCCTGCTTGATCAGGCTATTATCTACTCTAAAAACCATGTTGATGTCCAAACCGTCACGGACATGCTTGGACTCGTTGATCCTGAGTTTCTAGAGACTATTTTCACTACGATCTTCAATGGCGATCGTGACGGTATTATCCAGCATCTTAAGTCTCTTGAGGACTACGAAGCAGAAATGGTCGTAGATGAGCTCATTGCCTTTTTACAAGAGCGGCTATATGAACAAGATGGGCGCTACTCCATCTTATTGATCGAACGCTTTTTTAGGATCCTCTCTGATGCCAAGTCTCTGTTTGGTATTAACGCCGATGGCGCTTTTGTTTTGAGTATGATATTTTTCAAAATGTTAGAGGCACTCAAGGTCAAAGAGATCGACCAGATGATCGAGTCACTTGAAGTACAGATCAGCAGTGGTGCCCCCATACCAACTGCGCCGAAGGCTCCTGTTGTAGCACCCAAAGAGACCCCAGCAGTTCAAACAGCACCTGTTCAAAATGACCCCGTTACACCTCAGCAGAGCATTCCAGAGTCACAACCTACACCTCCTGCTGCGGATATCGCACCTGCACAAGTGACAGTAGAGGTACCTGCAGAAGCCGTACCTGCAATACCAGAACCTACTATTGAGCCAATTATCACCGATGCTAAAGAGCGGGCTATGTTTGAGACCCTCATAAACAAAATAGATGATAGAAGTCTTGATCTGGGTAACTGCTTCAGAGCGCAGATCTCATTTGTCTCCTACCAGGGTAATCTCTTGACATGGGAAAGTTGTGCGGATGAAGCTTGTAAAAAACAGCTTAAACACGGGTACAGTGTCATCAAGCAGTTTGTGCGAGAGATCTTCGGCTTTGAGACCCAAATCAAAGCACAAAAATGCTCCAAGGAACGTCCCCAACCCGTAGAATCCCCTAAAAGAGAGCAACAAAAAGCGGTCATAGAAAACACCAATCCAACACTTCGTCCTCAGGAGCAGGCACACGCAGCACCGCAGGCTTCTTCTATGACAGAAGAGTCAGAAGTGGGTACAGGTTCTTGTGTAACAAGTTGTAGTGAAAGTGATCAGTCTACTAAAGAGTTTGACGGACAGGCTATTTTAGAAGAGCCTATGATCATCAAGGCTACTGAACTTTTTGAAGCCACTAAAATAACTATCCAAAATAAAGTCTAGTGAAAGATCTCAACCACTCATTTTTTCATGAACGTCTTCTCTCTTTTGAAGATGGTGCCTATGATGTTTTGTATGACAACAAACGTTATCTTTTTCGAAAAGAGAGCCACCTTGATGGTAAGCTGATCAAAGTCTACGCAGAAGAGTTGGGCAACACAAACTTCATCAGTCTCAACTACTATCCACAGACGGCTAACGGACTTTTAAAACCTTGCGAGATGCCTGATGAAAAGGTCATCGACTTTGTTTTGAGATGCCACCTCATTTATAGTAATAGCAAAAACATAGTTTGCAGTGCTACTTTCAAATAAAAATCATAATTACACAAGTATATTTTTATATTTGGGTGCTATTTTAGCAACCATTTTTCTGAACTTGCTATAATTCTTTAATCATAAACTTTTAAAGGAATTGGCAATGCAAATCAATTACGGCCCATATAAGATCAGAGCACATGAACTCGATCAGAAATTGACGGTTCAAGTAACTTCAGACTTAGGTGAAGTTCATATCAACGACAATAACAACGATGCTCATGACTTTCCAAATGGCGTCTGTTTCAACATCGTCAATCCAACTGAGAAACCAGAAGCTAAGGGTTTAAAAAGATACGCATTTGGTGAATACACCTTTATCATCGGTATCAATAACGGTGGAGACCTTTTCTTGTTCCATAGCGTACAACTTACTGTTGGTAAAAAAGTCATCAATGGTATTGACACCATCAATCTTGCCTTTTTGAAAGATCCAAAAGCATAATATTAGTAATAGCGTCAAGACCTTTGAAAGGTCATGACACTCTTTTGCATACTAGAGAGATCAAACGTCACGACCTCATGTGCATTGGTGTTGGCCACATAGAGTCTGCACCCTTTTTTAGCCACATCACTTGGTTCATGTAAGCCTTCTAATAAAGTCATCATACTGTTGTCATCAGGAAAATAGGCCTTGAGTTTATTATTATAGGTGTCTGCTATAAAAAGGCGTCCTCCACCACAACCATCACCTATAAGACCTGCACAGAGCCCTTGAGGATGTTGCAACATTAGTGTTCCTTCATCACTGTCCCCATAACTGAAAAGGCCCTCACCTATCAGGGTAGTGACCACACCCGATTCTAGTTGACGTAACGAAGAGCTCTCTGCATCAACAAAGTAAAGTATCTCATCTAAAGCACTCAAGCCTGAAGGCTGTGCCAGTTGACAATTTTCAGCATCTCCGTCACGAAGGGCCTCAAATTTGTTACCATAGGTCTGAAGCAGTTGATGACTTTGCAGATCATAAAAGTATATCTGGTGTGATCCAGCAACGGCTACAGCCAGTGCACCATTGATAATACTCAGGTCATAAGGGTTTCTCAAACCTTCTATAACGCTCTGGAGTTCACCTTTTGTCAAGTCATATTTTACTATCCTGCCCTCTGTCGTTTCACAGATATAGAGCATCTCTTCTTGATAAGCCATACCCATTGGAGACATAACAGAGATCACATCAAAAAGCCTACCCTCATAATCACTTAGCCACACTTCGTCATGGCCTGTATTGGCAACCGCTAAAAACTCAGGCGTTATCAGAATTTTTTGTGGAAAATGTAATGTATTAGCAGGTCTATTTTCTTTCGCTTCACTTCTATAGGCAGAAAAGCCACAGGAGCTAAAGCGTCCACTCCACTCATAAAACTTCTGTTCTCCTCTTGCTTCGTGAACCAAATAACCCCGATTATCGATCAGTATCGTAGTTGGCCACCCTTTTACCGCATAAGCCTTGGCCATAGTATGGTCAACGTCATTGACGACAGCATAATCTATCTCATAACGTTCAAGCGCCTCTTTTAATGGTTGAGACTCTTTTTCATGACTGAACTTACCGGTATGCACACCGATAACAGTGACTTCATGACCAAAGGCAGCATGGAGTCTCTTAATGGTTGCCATGTTGTTCAAGCAGTTCACACAGCCAAAGGTAAAAAACTCCAAAAGTACAAAGCGACCCTTTAGCTCCGAGAGTATCAATGGCTCAGAATTAAACCATTTCAATCCCTCTTCAAAAGCCGGTGCACGTACTGCCATTACTTCTCAGTCAACTTCTTGATGGCTACAGAACACATACTCAGACCAAAGGCTGCAGTCACTGCCATAAAACTGCCTTTAACCTTGACATGCGGTGGTTCAGAGCTGAAGATGACAGGATATTTTTTGGTAAACCGTCTTTTTTTCAGTTCATAGCGGATCTTGGAGGCAAAACGGTCTCCATGGGTCTTCCAGATGGTAGAGACCTCGATCTTTGTAGGGTCCAGACGTTTGGCAGAACCTGTTGCAGAGATCAGTTTTTTATAACATCGCTGCGCCAGAGCAAGTTTGGCCTGCGTGTCATCAATGGCATCGAGTACCAAGTCATACGGCTCAAAGTCAAAACTGTTCACCCACTCCGCATCAATACGTTTTTCTATGGCAATGATCTCAGGATAGTGACTCTTCAAACTTAGTACCTTAGACTCACCACAATGGTGTTCAGACCACATCTGACGGTTTTGGTTACTTTCATCATAGGTATCAAAATCGATGATCGTGATATCTCGTACACCCGTTCGATAGAGACAGTCCAGACAGTAAGAACCTACCCCACCAACCCCAAGTAAAAGAACTTTAGCATCACTTATCGCTTCGAAGTCATCACCAAAAAGCATGCGACTGCGTTCAAATCTCACAGCCAGTTCTCCAGTGTTTTCATAGATTTATAAGCACTCATATCAAGTTGTATCGGTGTTAATGAGACATAGCCCTGCTCTATCGCTTCGAAATCTGAAAGTATTTCTTGGCCCACTCTCGCTCTAAAATCCAAAGGGTGCAGTCCTAACCAGTAGTACTCCATACCACGAGGGTTTCGGTGAAGATGAGCATCATTGCCATAACAGCGATATCCTGCATAGGTCACTTTTAGTTCCGCCTCTTTAACAGAATGGGGGACATTGATGTTTATAAATTCACGTTCAGGCAAAGGGAAATCTCCCGCTAATACTTTTTGAACGACTTTAGTAATAGTCTCAGCTGCCAGTTCAAAACTTGGCAGTGGTTGGGAAAAGTCCATAACTTGAGAGATAGCGATGGCTGGGACACCTTGAAGCACTGCTTCCATGGCACCGGCAGCAGTACCTGAGTAAGTAATGTCCTCACCCATATTGGAGCCTTTGTTGATACCACTGACAACAAGGTCCGGTTTTTCATTTTCAAACATAGAGTGCAGTGCCAAATAGATACAGTCACTAGGGGTACCATCTTCCAATTTGTAAAAATCATCATCAACACTGACAAAATGCAGAGGGTGGGAGAGCGTCAAAGAGTGTCCACATGCTGACTTCTCTGTAGCAGGTGCCACAACACTGACCTTGGCGATCTTACGCAAGGCATCGACTAAGATATGCAGGGCTTCTGACTCGTAGCCATCATCGTTGGTTACCAATATATGTTTCATTTTTTTCATAAATGTATTATAACCCAAAAAATAATATGCATGGAATATGTTATAATAATTTGATAATTAATATTATGTGTTAAATTCTAATTTAAACAGGGAAATCATGAGTGACTTAAACGATCCTATCCGCGCCCAAAATACCCAAGCCGATGCTGACCGGTTTTTAAAACGAAATAACAAACGACGCATTGCAAGTAAACAATCTTTTGCTCAAAAAGAGATCGATGTCAAGGCCTTTATCATCGCACCTGAGGGTTATGAGGCCTTTATGTTCACCGTCTATGCCGTCACGCTTCCCTATCTTTTTGGTCTTGCATTTTTATACATGTTTATTGCCAAGGGAAACTTCATACAATTTCTCAATGTTAAGCTAAGTTCATTTTTTATTATCTGGATGATTGGTTACGAAGTGATCGCGGTCATCTCTTTAACCCTGATCGCTTACGCCTTTATAAAGTCCCTTAAAAACAGCAGCAGTGATTTCTAAACCCTCAAAGCCTAAATACTTTTAGGCACAAATATAAAACAATTTACACCCTCGCTATATTCATACGCCAACACCATATCATGCGCATGCAAGATCGCATCGACCAGGTAGAGACCCAAGCCAAAACTGTCACGTGAATTTTCATCCTTGGTGAAAGGCTGTACATAGTATGAAAGTGGATGTTTAAGACGCTCTCCTCTGCTTTTAAACCAGATCTCAGAGCCTTGTGTTGTGATAGTTACATGTTTGTCTGTAGAGTACTTCATCGCATTGTCTATCATATTTTTAATCGCGGTAGAAAAGAGGTTGAAGTCTGCATGGATCTTCATAGAGGCATCAACCTCTTGTGTAACACACTCATTTTCCACCATCGCCATATCAATAGCACCATCAATGATATCTATGACCCTATACTCTTCACTCGAAGCATGGGTAAAGCCCGTAGAGACCTCTTCGACCAACGCAAACTCACTGATAAGACTCTCCATACGTAAAAAGATACGCTGAAAACGCTCTTTTTGTTTACCATTTTCTAACATCTCAGCAGAGATCCGCCCCTTGGCAATAGGTGTTTTAAGTTCATGCATGATGTTACGCATAAAGAGCGTACGCGACTCTATCAGTGTTCGGATCTTCTGTCGTGTGTTTTCAAGTTCATTGGCGATCACTGCGATCTCATCTTCACCTTGCATCTTAAACGAGGTCTGCATCTCTCCAGCACCAAAATCACGAATCTTTTTACGCAGTTTTCGCAATGGCCTCAAACGTAAAAAGATCAAAATATACGAAACTGTGATAGTAGAGATAATAATAAGATAGACATACAACAGTGTCAATTCTCTGTATGGTTTGATCTTTTCATCTTTTAGCAAGACACCATTGTTGGGACCCTGAAGTAAAAAATAAATGCTCTCATGGTTCTGGATCATAGAGATCTTTACTTCAATTGTACTTGCTGCTGAAAAAGTTGGACGCATCTTAAAAGGACTGCTGTCGTTAACCGCCTGAAAGGTCTCACTTTTAAGTAGCTTGGCATTATCAATAATAGTTTGAGGTTTATCTTTTGGCTCTACAGTAAAAAGATTGTAAAGTGCAAGATTGGCCTCAAGCATAGTCTCTGAGGTCCCTTTTTGCATATAGTCACGATAGATCCGGGTGATAACAGTATATTTTAAGAAGGTGTTGTCGATGTACTGTTGGCGGTTAAGTTTGTAAAACTCTAAAAAAACATAACTGACACTCGAAAGGGTAACAATAAAGGCAAAAAGAACCGTTAATAAGACTGCATGACGACCCATTTTTGACCTTTAGTTGTTAAAGAAGATTATTTGACCAGTTTATAACCGATACCGCGTACCGATTCTATCAAGGTCTTGTCACCAAGTTTGGTTCTTATACGGCCAACCATAACATCGATGCTCTTGTTCGAAGAGTCTTCATTGATCGCAGCAACATTATGGATGATGTCTTCACGAGAGACTACCATCCCCTCTTTTTTGATCATATATGCCAAGATGCCGTACTCTGCATTGGTCAGGTCAAGCGGACGATTTTTATAAGCGATCTGCATTGCTGCTTCGTCGAGTTTAAAGTCACTGCTACTCTGCTGTGCGACCTCTGCTGCTTTAGCCTCATAACGACGCAGCACAGAGTAGATACGTGCTTCAAGTTCACGAGGGTCGTAAGGTTTTGGAAGGTAGTCATCAGCACCGAGTTCAAGTGCAGTTACCTTATCCGTCACGTCTGAACGTGCCGAAGAGATAATAATAGGGATGTTTTGACGTTTACGGATCTCTTCACAGACCTCAAGACCATCCATACCAGGAAGGGTCAGATCCAAGATAACCAGGTCAAACTCTTTAAGCTTCAAGATACTTAGGGCTTTAAACGGATCATCTTCCGTCTCGACTTTTATCTCTTCTTGTTTTAGCTGTTCTAAAAATTCGGTTAGGATCTCCGCTAATTCGAGATCATCTTCTATCATTAATATTTTTATCATAAGTTGATTTTATCCCAAGATGACTAACATTTGGATAACTTCTCTAAAACGTTCTATAATCTCACTATGTTATTACAATTTGACCTAGATACCCACTCAGACCATGCTGCACTCTTCTCATATCTGCGGAAGACCATTCTCTCCTATGAAGAGATCGTAGAGATAAAAAATGCCAAACAGACCACCTATAAAGACAGCTACAGTACTGTTTGCATGTTGCGTGTTAGACAAGGTGTTGTGCGTCTTAGCTTTGCCAATGGAGCCCGCTTACAAAAACAATTTTCAGAACTTAGAGGTGACTCTAAGATCGTAAAATATTTGGAGTTTCACACAATTGAAGAGGTTGATAACCTCGCTATAAAAGCGATGATTGAAGAGTCTCTACTTCTAAACATGGAAAAATATGAGTTAAAACGTTTAAAGTGTAATGCAAAGCATTCACTTTAAGCCTACCTATGTTATTAGCAGTGTCACTCTGTAAGCTATGAACGAAAGCACATAAGCTGTGATGGTCGTAAAGACAAAGAGGTAAACAAAATACTTGATACCTCCGGCTTCACGGGTAAAGACTACTGAAGCTGCCAAACACGGCAGGTAGATCATCACAAAGACGATGAATGCCACGCCAGAGGCAAAAGGGATGTTTTTACTGATAGCTGTTGCTAAAGACTGACTCTCCTGATCCACCGCATCTCCCATAGAGTAGAGCACACCGAGTGTCGAAACAACAACTTCTTTAGCTGCAAGTCCAGCCTGTAGTGCTACTGTCATCTTCCAGTCAAAGCCCAGTGGCTCAAAAGCGGGTTCCATAAACTTACCGATCTGCCCCAAATAACTCTGAGCGAGTTGCGCTTCTTGGAGTTTGTTGTTCAATCTGTTTTTCTCTGCTTCAGATGAGACCTGTTCTACTTCAACCGCGTAGCTGCTGCTAAGCTCTTCATTATGAGGATAGTTACTTAAAAACCAGACCAACATGGTCGCAGCGGCGATGAACGTACCCGCTTTTTTCAGGTACATCCAGGTCTTTGTCATCACCGTGTGCCAAATGAGTTTGAACGAAGGCAGACGGTACTTTGGCATCTCCATGACAAAAGGCTCATCCGCCCCTTTAAAGGCAGTCATCTTCAGTATTTTCGCTGCTGCCAGTCCAATCATAGCACCTGAGATGTAAATGGCAAAAAGAACATTACCCGCCACACTCTCCGCAAAGAACGCACCCGAGAAAAGGACATAGACCGGAAGTCTTGCACCACAACTCATAAAGCCGATGATAAAGAGCGTCAGCAAACGGTCTCTATCATTTTTCAAGATACGTGCAGACATATAGGCCGGGATAGAACATCCGAACCCGGTTACCAGAGGGATAAATGACTGTCCATGTAAACCAAACTTGTGGAAAAACCCATCGAGTAAAAAGGCCACACGGGACATATAACCTGTCGACTCTAAAAGTGAAATACCTATAAACAAGATCATAATGTTAGGTACAAACATAACAACTGCACCCACACCTGCGATGAGACCATCAACGATCAACGACCTGATGTCATCATTCGCAATGGTACTGCCCACAACATCACCAAACCAGGTAAAGAAGTTACCGATCCACTCCATAGGGATAGACCCGATTTCAAAGGTGAGTTGAAACAGTAACCACATAAAAAAGAGAAAGATCGGGATCCCGAAAAGAGGGTGTATAAGTACATTGTCTATACGTTCTGTGATGGTCTTTTTAATGATCTTAAATTTTTTCTCTTTAACCACCTCAGTGATAACACCCCGGTTAAAGGCAGCATACTCTTCAGCAAAGATCTCTTTAATATCTTCTGAGTCGTGGTGTAGTTCTATATGCTTGTCGGCTTCGATAAGCATAGGTTGCAACTCTGTCCAGAGAGGGTTGTCATGAAGTACACGATAGGTCTTGGTCTCATTTTGAAGGAGGTTAACCGCTATATTACGGTTAGAGATCGCCGCTTTGAAATGGTGTTTGTCCAAATATTCTTGAATCTGTGATATCTCCTCTTCCACAGCTTCAGAGAAGATGAGTTTTGGTTCTACGATGTCTGCCTCATGCACAGCTATAACGGCATCCATAAGTTCATCTAATCCAAGTTTCGATACGGCTGAAACACGTACAGCAGGCAGGTCTAAAAGCTGAGAGAGATACTCTGCATCGATCTCTATCCCCTCTTTTTCCGCCTCGTCGCTCATGTTAAGTGCCAAAACCATCTTTTTACTCATGGTCATCAACTCTGCAGTCAGTTGCAGGTTCTTTTCTAAGTTAGTCGAGTCTACAACATTGATAACAAGATCATACTCTTCGTTACACAAAAAGTCATGGGTCACACGCTCTTCTATGGTGTAGTTGGTAAAAGCGTAAGTCCCAGGAAGGTCGACCACCGTAAAGTGGTAGTCGTTATAGTCAAAAAGGACTTCCGTCTTCTCAACCGTTACCCCTGTAAAATTCCCGACATGCAGATGGGCGTTAGAGATAGAGTTGATAAGCATACTCTTACCCACATTAGGTTGCCCAACCAAGGCTATCTTAATGTGCTTGGCTATTACCGGACAAGTGGGTGCATTATTCTCCATCATTAATTACCTCGATCATATCAGCCTCTTCTTTACGTAAGGCCAAACGCATTTTACCCACCTTGACCTCAACGGTACTTTTTCTAGGTGCATACTCCAAAAGTGTGACCGTCGCACCCTTCATGATCCCAAAAGAGACCAGTCTCTGTTTCAAAGGACCCGTTGCATGGAGTTTTTTAATAGTAGTTTCGCAGCCTCTTGGGCAGTTTGTTAATGTATTCATAATTCTTCATTCAAATAGTATTTACGTAATGATAATAAAAATCAAATTAATTTAGCTTAAAATTTATAATCTAATCGGGTAACAAGGCGCTGAAAGTCAAATGTCTCTTCAGGATCTCCGGCAGAAAACTCTATGTTATCCAGAGAGACCTTGGTATAGATACTCTCAAAGTACCAACGTTTCGTAATGCCATAGGTCAAGGCAAGGTCATTTTCTTGTGCATCGACCGGTGAATCCTCAACCAGAAAATGTCCATGTACAAACTCTACAGAAAGGTCTTTAGCACCAAGTCCACTGAAGTTCAACCCCAGCGCCAGACGATAAACAAAGAGGTCATGTCCTGGAGTCAGTGCAGAGATGCTTCCAATGGTCTGCTCGTCCAGAGAAGTATAGTAAGGTCCACCGCCAAAACCGTCTGTAATGGTGTTGTTATCATCTTCGAACACATAGTTACACGAAAGTCCGCCATAGACATACCCAAGATCAGCGATCAACATCCCACCAAGAACATCACCCTCGACATCTGAGTCCGAACGTTCCATGATATGGGCACCCTGCAGACCCCATTCCATATGAAAGTCCTCATTGAAACGCATATCTGCAGCAGCCTCAACATAAATAATGTCACTCTCTCTGTCCACATTGTAGTACCATAGCGAGACCTCATTTTCTTCATCTATGCTGTAAGTCACTGCTCCGCCTGCCAGACCATATCCGCCATCGACCAGCTCTGTAAAGAGATCAATTTGCTCACTGTCCGTACCGGCCCACCGCGTAAGCATATATGCGTCTGTCTGCCATGCATCAGAGAGCTGTGCATGCAGTGATGCCCCCTCAAAACTGTTGGGAGACATCCTAATGTCATCACTGTCTGCATAAGGTGTGTCAAGACGTATGCGTCCAACTTTTGCTTGAATAGTGTCAGTCTCATATGCTACAGAGGCCTCTCCTATATAGGTGTAAGAGTCACCCTTAGCATTAAAGAGTGCATCATTCTGGTTTGCAGCAGTCAATGATGCTATCTTTTGAGAGACATATGCACCCACATGCAGACGCAGACCATGTAGTGAAGCTGTCTCAAATCCGAAGATCCCACCAAAGGCAGTCGCACCCTTGCGTTCAACCTCGATGTTTTGTTCTGTCAAAGCATCATGCTGAGTAGTAATGTTTGCTGTTCTAAAAGTTCCAAACGGCCGGGCATAATCAAAAGAGTTATCAAAACTTTCTGCCTTCTGCGGCAGTTGCTTAAGAACCTTATACCGCCCTTTTTGCTTACTATGAACAAGACCACCTTCAGCACTTTTCTGTGTTGCTGCTTCTTGGGCAGACAAAAGTATATTCGCTGAAACTGCCAAAAGTATGATCAACCTCACCATTTACATTCTCCTCTGTACTAATACCATCTTTTTAAGTATTTGGAATCATGCCATCAAATCTATTAAATCAATATTAATTATCAAAATAGGTTTCTAGCATCACACTTTCTTTTACTTCGTCAGGTTTTTGCTATAATGGTATGCTTACAAATACTTAAGGACTATAATGAATTTTCTCTACCGTGCCGACAGCCATTTTAACTTAGCCAACATGTTTACCTTTGGAAACCTCTCTAGTGGATTGATCGCGATGTACTTGGCAACACAAGGAAACTTTTTTATGGCCATTATCTTTTTATGGATCGGTGGCGGTTTTGACATCTTTGATGGCAAGATGGCACGTAAACACGGTCTCTCTAATGAGTTTGGAATCCAGCTAGATTCTTATGCTGACTTTCTCTCGTTTGTCTTGACGCCAGTGTTTATTATTTTTGTCTCTATTATTCAGCCTTCTGAGTCAAGTTTTATCTTTATCGTAGGTTCTGCTATTTCTCTCTATTACATCATCAGTGGTCTACGCCGTCTTATACAGTTCAACATCAACGCAGAAGAGGGAGAGGTCGAAGAGTACTTTACAGGCCTTCCCACCCCAATGGGTGCCATCGTCTTATGGTTTGTCTTTTTAGGGGGTGTTTATGTCTATCCCGCTTTTGTGACCATCCTTCTTATGGTCATTACGGGATGGCTGCTTAACTCTACGGTTAAGATCAAGCACCTCTAAAACTTCAATTCATAGACTCCTGCATTCTCAGGAGTGACACTCATATGATGTATCAAAACTCAAAACTTATCTTTCTTGGTGACTCTCTGACACAGTTTCATGACTGGTCGAACTTTGGAGCCCATCATAATGCCGGCATAGCGGGTGATACTACCGACGGTCTGCTTTACAGACTCCACTACACTTTAGAAAAAGCACCCCAAACGCTTGTCTTACAGATCGGTATCAATGATCTTTTGCAGGGGCAATATCTAAAAACTATACAAAATAATTATCTACAAATAGTGACTAAGATCCAAAACACACCCAAGATAGTGCTCATTTCACTCTTACCTGTCGAGATGCATGATGGAAGTTATGAGATCAATGAAAAGATCATTTTACTCAACCACTTTCTCAAACATACCTGCAAGCAATATGGTTTTATCTATGTTGATCTTTACACTCAGATAGTCGGCAGTGATGGAGGCATAAAAAATGCGTTTACCAGTGATGGGGTACATCTCACTGATAAGGCTTATGATATTTGGGAAGAGTCACTCAAAACCGTAATATAGATCTTTGCTTCCGTGCCCTCTCCTAAACCTTTACTTTCCAATACGACATTAGCCCCTATCTCTTTTCCTATTTTACGACTCAAAGAGAGTCCGAGACCGGAACCTTTATGCTTTTTTTGCATAAGGTTATCGACCTGAACAAATGCTTGAAAAAGATTTTTAAGATCACTCGGAGATATCCCAACCCCACTGTCCTTTATGGATACCACGACTTGGTCTGCTTCTTGATAAAGCGCTACCTTTATATATCCAGCCTCAGTAAACTTAATCGCATTGGAGAGTAAATTGACAAGGATCTGCTGGAAGTAGCGGGCATCGGTCTCTACTTGCAGCACTTCAGCAACATCAAACTGCAGCGAAAATGCAAGACCCTTCTCTTGAGCCAAAAGCTCCAACATCGTACAACTGGACGTGATCAAGGATCGAAGACGACACGGTTCAAGTGACACTTCCATCTTTCCTGCTTCGATCTTGGCCACATCCAAGATGTTGTTGATCATCTCTAAAAGATACTCAGCAGAGGACGCAATATTTGCCACGGTGTCAACTTGGTCCTCACTTAAGGTTTCATAGACCAACATGTATTGGGTGGCACTCATAATGGCATTAAGTGGTGTACGTAGTTCATGGGACATACTCGAGATAAAAGAGGATTTCGCCTCAGACATGGTGTGTGTACGCTCTTTAAGTAAAATACGCTCCACCTGCAAGATCATCATGTTGGTCATAGCATCAAAAAGGTCTTGTTCATATGCATGCGTAAATTGATGGTTTCCGAAATAGAGACGTCCAAAAAAGATGCGTTTCTCTTGTTCAAAATCCATCACATAAAGATCTTTATAGACTCCCTCTTGTGTGCTATTTTCTTCCTGACTAAAAGAGAGTTCAGTCGTAACTAAGATGTTACTTATCTCCTGAATGGCAAGTGTTGTACACACATTTACGGTCTCGGTGGTTGAGATGCTATTAAAGATCTCTATCAGCTGGGTCAACCGCTTGAGTCGCTCTTGGTTTTCAAGTGAGAGCGCATGAAGTGCACATTCAGTCGTCTCTAACATCGTGTTAAAGGCGGTACTCAACTGTTCGACCTCCTCATAGGCATCAAATGATACACGACGTGCATAGTTTTGTCGACTGCTGATCTCCTGAATCACCTCTGTAAAACGTGCGATCGGAGCGACGATCATCTTAGAAAAATAGTGACTCAACACCAATACCGCTATGATCATGCTCATCGCCGCCATCAATATAAACCAGACATAGTCATACAGTGTTCCCAAGGCAACACCCTTGTCCACTCTATAAACCAAGTACCACCCTTCTAACACTCCTGACATCTTCTCATAGACACTCACATAGTTAGCATCAATATCACTATGCTTCTCTTCTGAAAGAGTAAGAGGGGCTTGGACTTTATGACCCACCGTTTCATCTGAACTGACATGCAGCAGATAGCTATGAACATGCTCACTTTTGACGAGATAGCGCTCTAAATTTCTCAAGTCATACTCTAAGACTAAGGTCCCGATATCTCTACTCCTATCAAAAGAAGCGGAAACTTTTGTTGCCATATAGAGCTTCCCATTTTTTATAACGTAGGGTTTTGTCTCAAATATCTTAAGATCAAGGTCCAATGCATGATCACTATTACGAGGAGCGTGAGCAATTAACTTCTCTTTAGTGCTGTAGAGATAATAATTCATGGATGCATTGGTATCGTACACTTTTTGTTGCAAAAGACGCACGATTCTCTGGTCAAGATCTTCTACCAAGATGTCATCCATGACATCAAGTTTTGCTAAGAAAGCCACCTCTCTCTCTAGAGCATACAGGTCACTCTCTATAAGACGGACGATAACATGGGAGCGTTCATACTCCTCTTGCACGATCTGATGGGTCATCTTTTTCTGGCTCAAAAAAAGTGAATAACTCAAAAGAATTAAAAGTGGCAACAACCCTACCCCGATGAGGGTAACCAACAGTCGTGATTTTAGAGACTTGAATACATTAGAAAACATTAGTCACTCCACCGATAGAGGATGTTCATGCTTTGTGCCACTTCTTCTATAGGAAGATAAGAGACCGTACCCTCCACCGTGTTTAAAAAGCGTTGAACACTCTCTAAAGAGTCTTTACGAAGTGGCGGACGATGTCCAAGGTAATGTGCTTTTGTCCAGTACTCTCTGAGACGAGACCGACCCATCTGCAGACATGATTTTTCAAAAGACTTACGGGCATTATGGTCGGGAGGAAGGTTTACAGCAATAAGATGCACCCCATCAAGATAGGTCATCTTTTTTAAAAATATCGCTTTGACCTGAAAACGTTTTAGTGAAGGCAATGGGGAGAAGGAGACAACAGCATACTCTTGCGCACTCAAATGAGAGGCACTGATTACTAAGGCAAGTAAGACCATCCCTAACTGTTTCATTAAAACAGTACCGAAAAGGAGAGTATGAACGTGTTGAGATCAGCATCTGAATGAACACTGTACTCACTTTTAAGTGCCATCGAGTACCAGGGCCTATAGGTATAACCAAGTACACCAAAACCCTCCTCTACCCTAGTACTTCTATCAGCATAGCGTTCCAGCCGTACAATACCAATATGCTGTGGTGTCAAACGGTAAAGCCCCTGCAAATAACCTGCATAGTTTGTTTGCTGGAGGCGGTCTGAGTAACGCCACCCTACCTCACTTAAAAACTGATAATCCTCTTTTTCATAGTTGAACGAGAGTACCCCGTAGTAGAGCCTCTCATCAGGACCATCATGAAGGTTAAAATAGCCGGCATTGGCCTTAAGCACAAGGTCATCTAAACCATACGAGAGGCCCAAACCCACATGTTCATCAGTATTGTAGTTATTATAGGTTTCTGAGATACCCTCTGTAAACTGGAGCATCACATCTGCACGAAACGAGGCATCACCTATAGTGCTATAACTCAGTGCTGCACCGGTCGTATACTCAGGGTAGATGATCTCTGTAACAAGAGGGCTTGACGTGGTCTCACGGAGTACATTGATGGGCACAAGGTTCCAAAAACCTACAGGCGTGTTATACTTACCAACACGTCCACTAACATGTTCGTTAAAGGCATAGTCTCCATAAAGACGTTCTATCTGTAGTTGATGGTCACTGCTTTCGGAGATGGTACCATTTTCATCACGGTAGAGATAGAGCTCTTTATACTCCACCTCAGCCAAATACGAAAACTTTTCATAACTACCATAACCCAGTAAAGAGAGATCATCCAAACGGTACTGCTCATAACTTTCGTTGTTTGTGTAGTCTAGCGAGAAGTAACCACCGACATAGAGCGGCAGACTCCCTACCTGTACCCCTTCACCAAGTTGATACCCATCGTCTGCAGAGAGTGTGCCGTTTTCAATAAATAAACTTAGAACAAATACAAAAAGAAATCGTAACTTTTTCCTCATAATATGATCGTTTTATGAGGCTGTTTCAGACTACTGTCTAACATCAAAGCAGTCGAGTAGACTCCACTCTCTACACAATTATGTGAGATCACACTCACCGACTTGGCGTTCCCCTCACACTCTTGTGTCTTAATGATATGAGAGTAAACCCTCTCTTCGACCTTATACTGCCGCTCATAAGAGGCAGAAGTAGTCAAGGCTTGATTATAAAGAGAGACCACCTCAGCATGTTCTGCTGGATTGTCAGGGTTTTTTATACCCACTTTAAAGTGACTGCCATCTGGTTTGGCACCTAAGGCATAGATGTCACCACCAAAATTGATAAGTGCAGAACTGATCTTTGCTTTTTTTAAGATGACTACAGCTCTATCAACTGCATACTCTTTGACAAAACCCCCTAGGTCTATCTTGGTATGGGAATTGTCAAAGACTATCTTGTCTCGCTTGACCTGAAAATGTTCACACCCCACATAAGGTCGTAAAGCTGCGAGTAATGACTCTAACTCTGCTACCTCTTTGGCCTCTTTATAGCTGTCTTTAAGTGTGGCCACGGTTATGTCAAAAAGTCCGTCTGTACTTTTGTAGTACTGCTTGGCACGTTTGAGCAGTGTTTTGGTCTCACTGTCAAGCAGATCTTTACTGCGTGCATTGATCTGACTCAAAAGTGAAGCAGCATCAAAATAGTTATATTTTTTTTCGAGACGTTTGGCCTCGGTTAGGACTGCTTTGGCACTCTCTTGTGCATGAAGAGGATCATCACTGTAGAGTATGATCTCACAAGGGGTACTCATGACATCGAAATTAAATCCATATTTTTTCATCATTAAAAATTATAACGAAATCCCGTTAGAAGTGATACCGCTTTAAGTCCAGTGCTTTGGTCGTAGTAATTTCCACCAAGGTTCACACTAAAGGCTTTTGTAAAGGCATAACGGACATCGGCCTTATAGGTTACAGCATGAAAATCACTCATGCGGTAGTCACTTGTGGCATAAAGTTCATCTGTAAAGTAGTTTGATGTGCCATTATAAAAACTGGCCGCACTTTGAGTATAGCCTCTCAGTCCGAGGTTAAACCGCCAAGAGTGTGTAAGATCATAAAAGAGATCGGTGTCCGCCGTATGTGAACGTACCTCCCAATCATCTTGATAGTAGCGGTACCCTACTTGCAAGGTCAGATCATCTGTAAGCGCATTGGCATAACGCACGGTACCACCATAACCACGCCGCTTTTCAGGTCGCTTTTCCCCGACCACATCAGCCGTCACCCCGTTGTTATTACGTACAACATTAAGATAAGGATCTGTCAGATAGCCATCATCAGCGATGTAAAAAAGTGCCGCTTTTATATAACTTGTGCGATTTATGTTCTGCATAAAACTTATCTGTGCGTTCACCGCTGTCGCCTGTTTCTCTTGACTTGCACCGCTACTAGCGTCACAGTTTACCTCGTCCACACATCTTGCAACGATCTCGTTTGACTGAAAAGAGACCCCTAAAGAGAGTGACTGGTTTTTAGCAGGTGTCAACCAGTGCATATACTCTGCCGCACCGGAGATAGATTCAAAATCATGTTCACTTGAAAAGTCCCCACTAACGATTAATTCATCACGGTTGGCAAAACGGCTGGTAAGCATAACACTTCCTGCTGCACGCTGTTCAAAAAAGGAAACATTGCCATACTTAACACGATCTGCAGCGATATTTTTCCCTCTGGAGTAAGCTGAGGCACCACTTGCGCTATCCACTGTAGTCGCACTGGCACTGCTAACCGTGTCAGCAGCATAATAGGTAGGGCTTGCACCGCTTACGGCATCCGCAACAAAAGATGCATTCAGTGTAAAATCTGTTCCAAAGTCTTTATTGATCATGACAGAGGGTGCAGAGACACTGACACGATTGTCATTTTCTTGATACTGCAGATATTGAAACGTCACATAGTCTTCAGCTTGTGTATTGGCCGCCATGATCAACGCCATGGCAGGAAGTGAGAGTCTTAATTGCATCCGCAACCTCCTCCGGCAACACCACCGCCACCTTTAGAAGCCTCTTTCGAGAAGTAGATATGCTCTTCAAACTTGCGCGCGAGTGCATTGCCTCCTGAAGGTTCCATCGTCTCTTTAGAGAGGGTCTCTTTCTCCCAAGGTTTCACCTCTTGGACACATCCACTCAGTGTAAGTAAAAGTGCCAGGCTTAAAAATAGTTGTACCATCTACTTTTGCTCCTTCACCACTATCAAGATCTTTTCATCGATATGATCAGTAGCACCAGTAATGATCTTGATGACCTTTTGATCTTTTATGACATAAAGGGTGGGCATACCAATAGGGTTAAAGGTACCGATGATCTGACTCTCAGCATCATTGATGATTCGAAACGTAAGATGATGCTCTTGTTGTAGCTCTTTTTGAAAAGCCAAGCCTTTTGCAGGGTCTTTGTCTACATCGATCCCAATGATCTCTACCTCACTGTGATCTACCTTGTGATCAAGCGTAGCGATAAGGGGTAACTCTTTTTGACATGAACCACACCAAGAAGCAAAAAAATCCACCACATATAATTTACTATGCTCACTCAAGCCAAGTTGTGTCACCATCTCATTAGAGAGAGTCTCCCCCACCTCATAAGCTGAAAGTTGTAAAAAAAGAAGCGCAAGTAATAAAACTTTTTTCATCATTATCCTTGTATCATGAAGATAAAAGAACTTTACAATTTAAAAATGAAGATTTGATGAAGATGTTACGCCATCAACGTAATACTTAAAGAAGGTTTAGAGTGTACCTAGTTTGTAGCCAACCCCACGGACACTTTTAATCAACGCAGGACGTTCTAGTTTTTTACGAAGGTTTTTCACATGGACATCTACAATATTACTCTGTTTGACAGTAAAACTGTTTTTGTTGATATGTTCGTTAAGTTGGTAGCGGGTGAGTACCAGGTTGGGATTTTGCATAAAAAGAAGCAACAGGTCAAACTCAGAGACCGTCAGTGCTATAACAGCACCCCCAACAGAGACTTCATGTGTTGTCATCTCCAAAACAACATCTCCTACACTTAAGGTAGAGACCTTTTGAACACTTTCTCTACGCAGCAGAGCACGGATCCTTGCCAACAGTTCTATGTGAGAGTAAGGTTTACAGAGATAATCGTCGGCACCTGCATCTAAGACCTTGACCCTATCATCTATTTCAGAGTTGGCAGAAAGCATCAAAACGGGAGTCTCGACACCATCTCGGCGTAACTGCTGTAAAAGGGCCAGACCATCACCATCGCCAAGGTTCCAATCTAAAAGTATCAAGGCATAGGTATGAACGTCTAAAAATTGTTCTGCCTGACTAAACCCCAAGGCCATATCACACTGATAGGACTCTTTTTTTAAGACCTTGGAAAGTTGTTGGGCACTAAAGAGGTCGTCTTCTACTACTAAAATATTCAAAACAGATGCTCTAGAAAATCATCTGCAGTAAGTCCGTATAGACCACCACATAAATAGTGATCACCTGTAACAGAGCAATCAACCAAAAGACCACCTGAAACTTGCGCTTGGTGGTTTTGTGCCAAAAAAGTTGTTGGGCTAAAATGCCTGCCGGAGTAGCGCCAATGGCCACTAAAATATGTAAAATAGCTTCGGGAACCCTGTGCCATGACTTTAATGCTGCCAACTTGTCGTAGCTGTAGAAGAGAAAACCTAAGATGTTGATAGTGAGTAAGTGTGCCCAAACAGTAGGCATATGCAGACGCAGTTTAAAAAAGAAAAAGAGTATCCCAAACAAGACCGTACTGATCAGTGCAAAACGTATGAAACTTGGGTTCATCATCTACTCTTGTCTGAAACGACACTCACCTACGGTGATGGTCTTGCCGTTTTGTGTCGCACTCTTGACATACTCTAAAGTCCCCTTGCCATCGCCCATCTTCATCTCATCATCTATAAGACGGATCGCTTCGGCATCATCTACCTTCGTCCATATTTTTTCATAAAGGAACTGTGTCATTAAATGTTTCTGTTTTTTCATATTGCAATGATATAATAATCTATATTAATGATTTGATTTTTTTTTGAGTAAAATGAGACCAACAGTGACTGCTTCACCATGATATATTTAACATAGCCGAAGGACAATAATTGCAAAAAGAACTGCTAAAAGGTCTCAGGATCCTTTACGTCGAAGATGAAGATGATGTACGCCGCAATGCGGTCGAGTACTTGAAGCGTATTACTAAAGAGGTGCTTGAAGCCGGTGATGGTAAAGAAGCCATCAAGGTCTGGGCAGACGAAAAACCAGATATTATCATCACTGACATCAATATGCCCCGTCTAAACGGTCTCGATATGGCACGCTACATCCGCTCTAAAGATCAAGATGTTCAGATCATTATTGCCACTGCTTACACAGACACTGAATACCTTATGCAAGCTGTCGAGCTTAATTTAGTAAAGTACTTGCTCAAACCTATCACTAAAGATAAACTGCTTAACACACTAAGCAAGTCTGTAGAGAAAATAAAAGACCAAAACAAGTTTACCATTCAGCTTGCTGAAAACTGTGATTACAACGCTTACACCCAGACCGTAAACTATGAAAACAGCGAAATCAAGCTCACAAAAAACGAACTACTTTTTATGGACCTTCTCTCTCACTACATTAATCGTACACTCACCTATCAGGAGATCGAAGATGCCATCTGGCCTTTTGAAGGGATGAGTCAAGATGCTATTCGCTCTTTGGTTAGAGGTTTACGTAAAAAGCTCCCTGACAATACCATAGAGAACATGTCCGGTGTGGGTTATCGTTTAAACAGCTATGAGCTCAAGAATTGACATTTTTTTATAAACTTTCCTTATTAAGCATATAAGAATTCAGATGTAGTTATACTTTTTACATCTTTTTAATTGGAGTTAAAATGAAAATGTTCAAAAAAATAATACTTACATGGCTTATTAGCGCACCTATGGCCCTGAGTGCAGGGGGAATTGGTCTTTACCTACCCTACTCTTTAGGCGATACTATGGATGTAACAGTCTCTCCAGATGGGGGTCAGGAGTTTGACCAGACAACGAAGTATAAACCTACTCTTGGTTTAGGACTAATGTATGACAATAACCTTGGAAAAGATAAACTCCTAAACTATAGACTCGGAGTAGAGTGGATGGATCGTACAGTTAACACAGTCTCAAATGGCAGCAGCTCAACAAGCTGTTCTGGAAGCAATTGTGACATGTTCCGTTTGCAAGTGGTTCAAACCTTTGGATTTGGTGTGCTGAGAACAAAGATGGTACGTCTATGGATTGGTCCTCGCTTTAACTTTGGATACAACTACCAAAACAATGAAAATGCACTGCTTACACAAACAAATATCAACTTCGAATTTGGTATTGCCCCTGCAGCTGGTATCAATCTCAACTTCGGTCGCTACTTCGCAATCTCTGCAGATCTTGACTACCGTTTTGCTGGTGTTGGCGGAGGATACACCTATGATCTAAATGGAGGTACTTCCGTAACTAATACTTATAGCGGTACCAACAATGGTGCTACACTACGTGCCTATGCTATCTTTAAATTTGGTGAAGACTTTGCAGTAGACATCGACTAATAAAGTCTCTCTTTTTTTAGCACCGCACAGGTGCTTCCTATGTTACAAGTCCAATATATCATCTACCTGAATCTTTATATTCCAATATCATCACATAAGTATGACCGTAAAGCAAGCACCGCCATTGATGTTGGTGACAACTATACTCCCATTGAGATGCTCTTCTACGATCGTCTTTGACATATAGAGACCGAGTCCTGTACCACTATGTGCACCCTTAGTAGAGAAATAAGGTTCAAAGATCTTCTCCTTTATCTCTTCGTCTATACCACCACCATTGTCACAAATACTGAGATATAGTTTTTCACCCTCTTCTTTAAGCACAATTTCTATTTGGGGCACACTTACAGTACCGATGACTAAAGCATCTTTGGCGTTGGTGATAAGATTTAAGATCACCTGTAAAAGTTCATTTCTATAGACCATCAAATGTGTGTCACTTTCCAAGCGCATCTTTAGAGTGATATTATGGGCTTCCAGTGACTTTTGCACCAGTGAAACTGTGTCTTCTATGACTTTGCTGATCTGTTCATCACTTCGCTCCTTGTCAGGCTTGAAATAATTTTTAAAATCATCTATAGTATGAGACATATACTCCAAAAGTCTGGTCCCTTCGTTGACCTTCTCTTGCATATACTTTGGAGTCATCTCTTTAAACTCATACGCAGACTCTATGTTCATCAAGACATAGGACATCTGGTTGAGAGGTTGTCTCCATTGATGAGCGATCATACTCAGCATATCTCCCATCGCTGCCATCTTGGATTGCTGTATAAGCATCTTCTCTTTTTCTCTGCGGGCATTGACCTCTTCAGTAACACGAGCTTCCAGAGATGCATTCAGTTCTCGCAGTTCTGTCTCTTGAAGATCCAACTCCTCTTTGTACTCCTCGATAATAGCGATGATACGACGCGATACAATAAAAGTCAATATACCCACTAAAAGTGCAATTACTATCGAAGCTTCGATGACAAACTGCACCTCATGCTCAAACTCGTTTCGCATCTTCTCTTGTTGTTCTTTTAACATAGAGCTAAAGTAGGCCTTTTTAAAACCATAAACAATGTGCCAGTCAAAAGGTTCAAAATGGTGTATATAGACATGCGCATTCTCTTCAGGTAAGGCGACCCAACCATCCTCAAGTGTTAAATATTTTTGTATCAATTCCAACACTGTCTTGGAGTGCTCTTTGCTCTCTTTTTCTGAGATGAAAATCGGTTTTTTTCCTTCAAATATCGCCATATAACCTGAGCGGTCTCTAGGCGCCTCTTTAATGAGTTTTAACAGACCCTCTCTAGTTTTCTTCATCGCATGATCATGATGGATGCCACTACCAAAAAACCAACCATAATGACCGAAGTCTTTCACCTTCATAGTCTGCACACCTGTCTCTTTACGAAAACGTGTCTTGATATATCCTTCACCATACTTACGTACCATCTGGATCTCTTCTAAGACCACTGCCCGTCCATCTGCATCGGTCCATCCTGAAAGGTTACGACTACGAAGGTCTTGAGAACCCGTCACAATATTATTACCCTCATAGTCTGTAATAAAAATGTAGTTAGAGGTATCATTCCAGCGCATGGCACTTAATGCATCTATAATACGCTCTTGAACCGCTCTTTTAGGGAGACGTTTATGATATTTTTCATAGATACTGTTGGCTGTTTGAGAGGCCAGTTTAAGTCGCTCGTCTAACTCTTTTTGTATATTGGTCTCAAGGTTGGCCAATATAAACGATGCCAAGTGGTCAATGTCTTTGACATAAACCTCTCCTTGACTCTTTTGACTTGCAATATATTCAGAAAGATAACGCTCTGCATTGACCTTAAAATAGAAGTTCATCTTGTCAATATAAAACGAGGTGATCACCACCGTTAAAATAGCCAGTGCGGCTAAGGGTGTGATAATGATCAGGCGCAGCGTCCAGCGCTCACCAAGATGTTTAAGTTTCATCATCTTCACCTATAAGGTGAAGGCTCTTTTTAGGTTTAAGACCCAACTCACGCATCATCTCAACCCGTCGTAAAAGATTTCCTCTACCCGTACTTAGTTTGTTAAGTGCTTTTTCATAACTGCCTTGCGTCTTGGCGATCTGCTCACCTATCTTACTCAAGTCCTCTACAAAAGAAGCAAACTTGTCATAAAGTGCTTCAGCTTGTTTGGCGATCTCCTGGGCATTTTGCTCTTGTCGCTCAGTGCGCCAAATATGCTCTATAGTACGTAATGTCACCAATAGGGTCGAAGGACTTACTATCATGATGTTCTGTTCATAAGCACGACTAAAAAAGCTACTGTCTTGTTCAAGCGCCAGTAAAAAAGCACCCTCAATAGGCATAAAAAGCAAAATAAAATCTAAGGTCTGAATGCCCTCAAGGTCTTCATATTTCTTTTCACTTAAGCCTTTAATATGGGCATTGATAGAAGAGAGATGCTGCTTTAACGCCAACTCTTTTTCAGCAGGCTCTTCCGCACTCATAAATCGTTCATAAGCAACTAAGGAGACCTTGGAGTCTATGACAATATCTTTGTGCTGTGGCAGATGAATGATAACGTCAGGACGCAGTGTGCTACCCTCTTCGTTTTTAAAACCTCCCTGAGTCTCATACTCCATCCCTTCACGCAGTCCAGACTCCTCTAAAATACGTTCTAAAACAATCTCACCCCAGTTACCCTGTGTTTTGTTTTCACCCTTGAGTGCATTGGTAAGGTTTTTGGCATCTTGAGTGATCTGCTCGTTGAGTTCACGCAGGCGCGAAAGCTCTTGATGTAAAACAGCACGCTCAGAGTTCTCTTTGACAAAACGCTCCTCCGTCTGCTTGGCAAAACTTGTGATCTGCTCACGAAAAGGTTTCAAAAGGATCTGCAGTCGTGCTTCAGAGTTCTCGGTAAAGTTTTTAGACTTTGACTCAAAGATCTCATTGGCCAGTTGGTTGAACTGCTGCTTCAAGGTCTCTCTAGCTTCATCTAGCAACTTGATCTTTTCGTCATGTGCTGAACGGGCATCCTCGTAACGGGTTTGTAAAACAGCATAGTCCCGTTCGAGCCCATTTTTCTCCTCATCCAAAAGACGATAATCTTTTTCAAACTCTTTATACTCTTGCAAGTTTTCGTTAAGACTCTCTTCCAAAATAGTGATCTTTTTGTCACGTTCCATCACCTGATCTTCAAGACCATCTACTCTAAAGCGATTTTTGAGATAGAGCGAAAACAGTAAAAGTGAAGAAAAGCTTACCGTTGCTAAAAGTATGTAGAGATAATCTATAGGCATAATAATCCTTTTATTGAACCCTCTGAACAGTTCAGATGTTCTGACCTGTTCAGAGGGTTCAACTAGTCTATATTATAGCAGTCAATTAAATTAAACTTAATAAATATGGCATACTCTCGCATTATTATTAATATTTCGCTATAATTTCGCCACTTAAACTTTTGAGCCATTGAAAGTATGAGGCATACTCGCACAAGAGTCCCTCTAGAGAGCCCGGGTGGGCCAACTCCTAAAAGTTTAAAATTTAACTGAACACCATTTTAAACTATTTTACAACCTATAGACTTTTCTAAGATATTTGTTACCTACCGATAGTTTGGCACAGACACAAGCAGATACCTACGTACAATGCAGTGGTCGCTTGAGTCTAAACGGTGTTCTATATAAAAAGAGATATATATGAGTAATGAAATTACTGAAAACACAGAACAGACTATCGCAGAAGCACTGCCAGTAGAAGAGACATTTGACCAATTTGGTCTTAAAAAAGACATTATGCGCGCCATCGGCTATGCCGGTTTCAAAGTGCCAAGCCCAATCCAACTTCAAGCTATTCCATTGGTTATGGACGGACGTGACATCGTTGCACAGGCACAGACAGGTACAGGTAAAACAGCAGCATTTGGTCTTCCAACACTAAACAAGATCGATCCAAATGGTGGTGTACAAGCGCTTATCATCACACCAACACGTGAACTTGCCAACCAGGTAAGTGATGAGCTTTACAAGTATGGTAAACAAGCCGGTCTTCGTACTGTTACTGTTTATGGTGGTAGCTCTTATGGTCGTCAAATCGGTCTTATCGAGCGTGGTGCACAGATCGTTATCGCAACTCCGGGTCGTCTTAAAGACATCCTTGCACGTGACATGCTTAAAAACTTCTCACCATCAACAGTTATCTTGGATGAAGCGGATGAGATGCTTGACATGGGTTTCTTGGATGACATCAATGAGATCTTCGCTTATCTTCCATCTGACCGTCAGACACTGCTTTTCTCAGCAACCATGCCTGCACCGATCAAGAAACTTGCAGAGCGTATCTTGGTTGACCCTGCATTTATTACCATTACACGTTCTGAGACAACTAACGTTGACATTGAGCAGAAGTATTATGTTATTGATGAAAATGAGCGCGACGATGCAATTATCCGTCTTTTGGACTCTGAAGATACGACCAAATGTGTTGTCTTCTGTCGTACTAAAAAAGAGGTAGATCGTGTTGCTGAAGTACTTGCTGGTATTGGTTACAACGCTAAAGGTCTTCATGGTGACATGGAGCAGCGTCAACGTGAAGCAGTTATTAAAGGACTTAAAACAGGTCAGTATGACATTCTTGTAGCGACTGATGTTGCGGCACGTGGTATCCACATCGACGATGTAAGTCACGTATTTAACTACCACATTCCTTTTGACTCTGAGTCTTATGTACACCGTATTGGTCGTACTGGTCGCGCGGGTCAAAAAGGTATGGCAATCACGCTTCTTACACCACGTGAGTTCAAAGAACTTCAGCGTATTAAGTCTAAGGTTGGTACAACGATGGAACATGCTTATGTTCCAAGTAAATCATCGATCAAAAGTGCTAACATCTCTAAGATGGTAGACTCTGTTGAAAAGCAGCGTATCTTTGATGAGGCACATGAGCTTCTTGACCTTCTTCGTGAAGACATCGATGATGAGAAGATCATGTATAAACTTGTCTCTATGGTGATCGATCGTCAAGAAGTAAAGGGACCAAACGAGATCGGTATTAACCCTGAGCGTCTTGAGAAGATCTTAGAAAACCTTGAGCGTGGCGGAAATGGTGGTGGAAACCGTGGCCGTGGTGGTTACCGTGGGAACCGTAGCCGTAATGGTGGCGGAGGCGGCGGTGGTTACCGTGGCAACCGCGATCGTAACCGTTCTGGTGGCGGAGGAAGCGGTGGTGGTTACCGTGGCAACCGCGATCGTAACAGAGACTAAACCTCTCCCCTCTTTTACAGAGAGGTCTCCCTCTCTGATACTTCTACCCCGCTCTTTTTACATTGACTACTCAAAAAATACTATCTTGCTTCATTTTGTACTGAAATAATTATCTAATTAACTCTGTTTTCAACCATATCGATGAGATATCACCTTTTCATAGCTGTTAAAAAAAAGAAAACAGCACTAATTCAGACAAACACATTCTCGAAGCCGTCAAAGAGTTTCGTAAACTAAGTGTCTCTCCCTTCTCTACTTAAGAGAGTGAAGCGTAAGCTTTTTGCAGGCCACCATAAAGTGTTTTAGGGGTCAGTGTAGCATCTTCTTCCCAGAGTCTCTGCATAACAACATTGTCTTCGTCACCATTCCACACTTTAATATAAGTACCCTCTTTATATCCATGGTCCTGACGGAACTGGTTTAAGATGTTTTTTCCCACATACAGTCGGTAAAGATCACCCAAGTTCAATCCGCTCATATAGGCTAACGCAAAAAAGTCTTCAAAAAGTTTTGGACTGTCTAATGCATCACGATTAACCGCATTGGCGATAAGATCTTCTACCTTGGACATGATCTCGTCAGGTGTTGCATACTCTAAATGTTCTGTTGTCTGTAGTTTCAGATAGCCTGCCTCTTCTGAGATCTGCATAGCCAAATCCTCTAAAGTTCCACGGAAGTTTTTAGAAAAGTCCTCTAATCCAAGACTCATAATAAAGTGCCAGACATCAATCACTTCGATCTGAAGGTTAGCCCAATCCGGGTCTGCATCGATCGCTTTCCAGTGCTTCCAGGCAAAAGAGTCGATCATCTCAGCACACTCCATATAGATACAGCGTTTCCAGTTGATGGTTTTACCGTTTTTAGTTTTACCCGCTTCCCATCCTTCACCGTTGGTCGCATCATTTAACTCTTGTTGCAACAGCAACATCTCTAAAACTTTTTCCATCTTACACTCCTTTAGGTAGCACTACTTTTAGACAAGAGAGAGACTCACCTCTGTAAAAATAGCTCTGTATTTTACTCAAATTCTTTAAAATCTGCCCTATTCCAATAGAGCTTTTTGCCAAAGCCCAAACGGTTATCCGTAAACTTGAGTTGTTCTAAGCGGATTGACCAGAGTTTAGGTTGCATCATTTTAGCATAGGGAAACGCTTTATAATAGATTTTTTCTGCATCTTCACCCGCTTCAGACATCTTTGCTCTGAACTGCAAACCCTGTATCTTTCCAACCTCATCAGTCTCCAATGCTACGGTTCCTGATACATTGGTGTTTAAAATAACATTTTTTATATGTTCCGTTTTAAAGTCAGAAGCCACAATAAAAGCGATATTTTTTTCATCATAAGCATAAAAAAGAGAGGCAGAGTGAGGCCTGTTCTCAACGCAGGTAGCCAGTGAAAGGAGGTGATGCTTGGCTAAAAAAAGCGCGATCTTCTCAAGCGTTTTTGGCATCGATCTTCTCTATATATGTTTTTATAAGATCCGCATCATTCATAGAATTATAGTTAAATGGCACTGCTTCCATACCCCCTGCAGCACCTAAGACAGCACCAACCAGCATACCCCGTGCTGCTGAATCACCACCCGCCAGGACATTGGCTTCCATCGCCTCTTGAAAGTCACTGAAACGTACAAGCAGATAGATCACCGCAGCAAAACCGCCCTCCACACTACAAGACTGTCCCAGATCTTTAATGGCCTCGACACTCTCTGTCTCTGCCTTGGAGACACCCTTTTCGATCCAAGACTGTATGCTCTCAGAATAGGCCAATGCAATCTCTTCGATGGAGCGTTTCACCTCAGCACCCATACTCACAGCTAAAATAAGCTCGTTAAAGTAGGCAGCACTCTCGACCAGCTCTTTGGTCATATGAGTAAAGACCGTATGAAGTTTGACATACTCCATCATCTTGTCCATGTCGTTATGATAAGCATAGACTAGTGGCATCATGCGTCCTACCACACTCAAGTCATGAGAACTGGAACCACAGCCTAATGAACTTTTTCCTGCATCCAAAGCCTCCAAGGTATGTTTAGATGCACCATCGACATATCCCGTATACTCCTGCATCTTCTCTCTCCATGCACCAGAGAAGCTTTGAATCGTAAAATTGTCATCATTGGCAATGGCATCTAAAAGCCATAACATCTGGTCACCATAGTGGGTAAAGTCTCCCGCCTTTTTTCCAGGATGATAGTCACTCTGAGGGTCATTGAACGATTGAGTGTCAAATTGAGACTTTGAGATCTGATGGGTATCATAAAGCCAGTGTGCGCCAAGTGCATAGGCATCACCATAAAAAGCGCCCCACAGTGCGGCTTGAAGTTTAGTTTTCATGTTTTATATCCTTAGGAAATTTGTTTCTAGTATAACATGATACACATAGATCACATCCACATAATCCACCACTCATTACCCTTAGGTATAACTGTCTTTGAGCTGTCTCTAGTACTTTAACGACCAAGATGCTCCTCGATATACTCTAACATCTCATCAACCGCGTCCGTCGCCTTAGCTTGAATAAAGTGTTCAAAATAGGCATCGATGTTCTTCTCAAAATCTCCAAAACCGGTGGTATGACGTTCTTGCTTAGGGTTCACCAATATGGAGTGTTCAAACTCTTGCACCAAAGCTACAATGTCTATAACCTGACCACTGGTTCCAATCGCAATAAACAGGTCACTCTCATCAATCGCTCTATAGATATGTTGGTACATCGGCGCACTCTCTCCAAACATCACAACATTATGCCGAACACTATAGCTGCCACAATGAGGGCACTGCTCATCCTCTTTTTGAGCACGATAGCCCACATAAAAGGTTTGATGACACTCTTCACAACGTAGGTCTGTCAAGGTACCATGCAGATGTAAAACTTCTTTGGCCCCTGCTTTTTCTAAAAGGTTATCAACATTTTGAGTCAGGTGGATTATTTGATCTGGGTATTTCTCTTCCAAAGCGGCTAAAGCCCTATGCATGGCATTAGGTTTTTTGTCTTCAAGATCTTCTCTGCGGGCATTGTAAAAATCCGTCACAAGTTGGCGATCTTGCATCCAACCTTGAGTAGAACAGACTGTCATAACATCATAGTTTTCCCAAAGACCATCACTGTCACGAAAGGTACTGATACCACTCTCAGCACTCAGACCTGCTCCGCTTATGATCATTACTTTATGCATCGTCATTCCTTATAAGTTATACCTCTGACATTCCTGAGAGGATATAAGACTTCAGGGTAAAAGAGTCTCTATAACAATCTAATACTCGTCAAAATCACCCAAAGCCATATC
>WGDB01000009.1 GCA_015493495.1 Helicobacteraceae bacterium
CGTGATGCTTGTGAAATCGGTTTTGATATCATCATCACAGGTGCAGGGCTTCCAACCAACATGCCAGAGTTTACAGAAGGTTACCCGGATGTAGCACTTGTGCCGATCGTCTCTTCTGCAAAAGCTTTAAAGATCATTGCTAAACGTTGGCAGAAACGTTATGACCGTCTTCCTGATGCAGTAGTACTCGAAGGTCCAAAAAGTGGTGGACACCAAGGCTTTACTTATGAGCAGTGCGATATGGAAGAAAATCAACTAGAGAATTTAGTAGCACCTGTTGTCGCAGAAGCTGAAAAGTGGGGCGGTATGCCCGTCATTGCTGCTGGTGGTGTTTGGGACAAAAATGATATTGATGAGATGATGAAGCTTGGTGCTTCTGGTGTTCAGATGGGAACACGTTTTATCGGGACGCATGAGTGTGATGCCCATGACAACTTTAAAGAGGTTCTTTTAGCGGCTAAAGAAGAAGATATCCAACTTATGGGTTCTCCAGTAGGATATCCTGCCCGTGGTGTTCGTACCAACCTAACTGCCTTGGTAGAGACACGAACAGGTCCAGATATAAAATGTATCTCAAACTGTGTCGCACCTTGTAACCGTGGTGTTGAAGCGAAAGAGGTTGGTTTCTGTATTGCTGATCGTTTGAGTGACGCTTATGAAGGTAATAAAGAGTTTGGTCTTTTCTTCTCTGGAACCAATGGCTATCGTCTGAATGAGCTTATCTCAGTTAAAGAGTTGATGGTAAAACTAACCGAAGGCGAATAAGCTTCTGATGCTACGCCTTTTTACTCTTGTGCTATTGATGGGCACACTCCTTTTGGCAGCAACGTCAAAACAGGAGTTGGATCGTGCTAAAAAAAATCTCTACTCCTCTTCAAAATCTTCTCAATTTAAAGCCTACGATACTTATAAACGTTACTATATAAAAGCACTTGTCAATAGTGATCTTAAAATCCAAAAACGCTGTTTAGAGGGTATCTGTATTGCAGGTAAAAAACTACGTATCGATGTGGATGATTATGAGAAAAAGTTGAAGAAACTTAAGTCTCAAACAAAACAAAAGATTGTTAGTGTACCTAAAAAAAGAGATGTTATTAAAAAAGAGCATCTCAAACAAGAGCATACCAGTAAAACAAAAAATGTGAAGATTCGCTCTCAACATGCCTTACAAGATTTTCATTGGCAAGGAAGTGCCTTGGTACTCTCGTTCGATTTTGATCTAAGATCTAAGGATGTCAACTTTTTTAAACTAAAGCCTACTAAGAAAAAAGGGTATCGATATGTTTTTGATATCAATGCACTCTTGCTTAAAAAGCCTAAGATCTTTCATAAAGAGATTCAACGTATATCGATCTCTCAGTATAAACAGAAAAAGCTACGTTTGGTCATAGAGAGTAAAAAGAGACTCAATATGCGTTTTAAACGTCATGGACACGATCTTGAGATTTCTATGGGTATTAGTAAAGTCAGTGCACCTAAAGCGAAGAAGATCGTAAGGTCGCACAATTATAACAAGCTCATCATCATAGACCCTGGTCATGGTGGTCGTGATGGAGGTGCAGTAGGGTATCAACGTCACCTGGAAAAAGATATCGTCTTACAGGTCTCTAAACGCTTGGCTAAGATCTTGAAAGAAGATGGGTATAAGGTACGTATGACTCGAGACC
Source organism: Helicobacteraceae bacterium (assembly GCA_015493495.1). Lineage (GTDB taxonomy): Bacteria > Campylobacterota > Campylobacteria > Campylobacterales > Sulfurimonadaceae > Sulfonitrofixus. The sequence continues at coordinate 1,668 of WGDB01000009.1, forward strand.
GTGATAAGACACTTTCATTAAAGTATCGTACCAAGTTTACCCGTAAGAACAAGCCAGATCTCTTTATCTCTATTCACGCGAACTCTGTTCCTAAAAAAAATGCCCACAAGGCTAAAGGTATAGAGATATACTACTTAGACCCAAAGCGAGGTTCACAGCGTTCAAGTCGTTTAGAACGTAAAGAGAATGCGGCAGATTATAATGCGATGAACAGTACTATTACTAAGCTTTTCAGTGCGACACAGAGCCGGGCAAAGGTTATAGAGTCCAACTTCTTAGCGATCGATATGGGACAAAATGTGGTGACTCATTTGAGAGATTCAAACTTTAAGGTAAAACAGGCGAAAGTTGCTGGTGGCAACTTCTGGGTCTTAGTGGGTGCAACATCGGCTGCTGTCTTAGTAGAGGTAGGATTTGTTTCGCATCCTAAAGAGGTGCAGCTTCTTATCAATAAGAAGTATCAACAGTCTTTTGCAGAAGGTCTAGCAGATGGTGTTGACCAATACTTTAGAAACAAAGCAAGACGCTAATAATACTTATCTAGTCAGATGGATGTTTTAAGCTCTTAAGTAAACCTTACTCAAAAAGAACGCGTAGCCCTTCTACATTTGTGAGGGTATATCCTTTAGCACCTTTTTCTAAGAGACCAAGAATAGAGAACTTCTTAAGGGTTCGAGAGAGGGTCTCTGGTGTCATGTGCAGATCTTCTGCTATCTGATAATTTTTTAACTCATCTAAGATCGCTTCATGTTCATAGAGATACTTTGCTAAGCGTGCTGTAGTGTCTAGGACAATATTGAGGTCAATTACCTCTTCTAAGTTCTTGATCTTTCTAGAGAGTGACTTGATGATAGATGAAGAGACGCCGGGCTTGTCCATAAACTGCTCTTTAAAGCGTTGAAAGTCTATGATGATAACAGTTCCATCTGTGTCAAACGAAGCCGAAGCAGGAAAGGGGATCTCTTCAAAGGTTGCCATCTCTGCTACGAGAGAGGGTGCTCTAAAACGACGCATGATCACTTCATTGTTCTTAAGATCTGTCTTATAGATCTTAATAACCCCTTCTATCAGCAATATTAGAGTGTCTGCTGGCTCCTTCTCATAAAAAAGTATACTTCCCTTAGTATAAGAGACCTTTTTTGAGATACGCTCAAGTTCACGTATGTCTTGCTCGGATAGGTTATTAAAAAAATAGCACTTTTGCAGTTCAACCATCATAGCTCTTTTCGTTTTTTATATTGAGGATTATAACACGTTGATATCAAAATAATAGCTCGAATTGACCTATGTCAATGTGCTATATGCCTTCTCATAGTAAACTTTTAGAAATTTAGAGCAATAAAAGGATTATTAATGAACATTTTGCCACAAGAAGCAACTAAAGTAGAAGTTGCTGATAGTACGGTCGATTTTTACACCTATAAAAAAGAGAATAACACATACTACCAGTTTGACACTTCTATGACAGGACCACCAGAGCCAATGGTAAATGCAATGGCTGGACTAAACCTTATAGACAGTAGTGATAAAAAATTGGTGATGATAAATCATAAATCTCCTGGTGGACTACTAGCGAAGATCGGTGAAAACTTTGATATCGAAGAAGAAGCGATCGATGGTGGTAAGGTGAAACTTACTTTTTCATATAGATCAGGTGCAAGTGAAGCAGCAGATTTAAGTGATAACAGCTGTCACTAAGTGACAGTCTAATCTTATGAATGGTATCTCTCGCGATTTTGCACCCCCTTTTAAACTCATAGCACCTTACTTCTTAGTAGGGTCGCTTTTCTATTTTATAAGTGCTATAGCACTTTTCTTTTTCGATAGCAGCAGTACACATCTTGAGTTATCAACACTGGCTTGGGTACATTTATATCTTCTTGGCTTTGTGATGATGGTGATTTTTGGTGCGATGGCCCAGCTTGTTCCTGTTGTTATAGAAGTGGGACACGCTTTTGTAGACTTCTTTTATATTATCTACCCTTTACTTACGGTGGGTACTATATTGATGGTGAGTGGATTTGTTTTCCTGCCAGAACTTCTGCCTCTTGGTGGGGTATTGGTACTGCTGAGTATGGCTATTTTTGCAGCAGATCTTTTTTTGACACTGAAAAAGGGTGAACATAAGTCTATTGTTGTCTCTATAATGGGCAGTAGTAATATTTTTTTACTTCTAGGTATTTTGAGTGGTTTTGTGATGTCACTTGCCTTTGGAGGTGTTGTAGAGATAGATCCTGGACATTGGCTGAAAGCACATGTCTTTGCGGTCTTTGGCGGTTATGTTATCTTAACGATAATGGGGCTCTCTATGGTTCTTTTACCGATGTTTGGGCTCTCTCATGGTTTTGATGAAAAGCCTATAAACTTTAGCTATAAGTTAATGCTCTTTGGTGTCTCAGGCGTTATGATAGGTTCTTTAATGGGCTGGCCAACGCTGGAAGGGTGGAGTATTATCGCTATATTGACCGGTATCAGTGCTTACTTCTACCAGGTCTATCTTATCTTTAAAACGCGGGCGCGTAAAGAGAATGATGTCTGGGTAAAGTCTCTCTTTTTTGCCTTTGCATCGTTACTTTTTAGTGTACTGCTAAGTGCAGGTTATCTGATTAGTGGAGCGGAATCACTGCTTATGAGTTCTGGATGGTTTTTAGTTTCAGGGTTCACAGGTTTTTTAATTAGCTCTCATCTCTATAAGATTATACCCTTTTTAGTATGGTTTGAACGCTATGCACCCTTAGTTGGTAAGCAAAAAGTACCTATGCTTCATGAGATGGTTCCTAAAAAACAGGCAGATGCTCAGATGCTCTTTAGTGCTGTCGGTGTGACGTTGGTTGGTTTTGGACTGCTGTTTGGAGTGGATGCGCTCTACTTGAGTGGGGTTTCGTCATTAGTAGTAGGGGCTGGTTATCTACTTTACAGTGTATATACAATGATGCAATATGGTAAAGAGGTTTTAGCATCTGATTAAAGAGAGTTATTATGACATTAAGTTTTTCTCTTTTGGTTATCTCTTTTATGAACTTTTCTAGGCTGTTTTCTGAAAGTATGATGCGTTAGACCAAGGGTAAGGGTTATGACGATTCACAACTGCAGGAGATAGGCCATTGTGCTGCTAAAGTTCTTGAGCAGATCTCTACTGAGGTTACTGTCATTATTCATGAGTCAGTTTACCTGTCGGTTATCAATACCAAAACGATGGAACTGTTGGGATATAAGGTAAAGACCATAGTGATCCTAAAGGAAGGAACTATTTTTGTCAAAATAAAAACGAACTTCATAATCTACATCTTGCTGTCTATAACTTCACTCTAATTGATGAAAATACAAAATAATACGCTACAACACACTACAATACAAACTCATACAACTCATGTAAGGGCACCTATAAAAACCCTAGCCATCCTCAGCGCTAGAGAGGAGTTCACAATCAAGGCGACCTTTTGAAGACCTAGCTATAGCTAAGTCGAGAAAGGGCAACGCCGAGTGTGGATTCCTCTCTAGTGCCCGAAGGGAGGGATAAAAAGAGCGATCTCGCACAAAACTTTTTATCGTCATAGCTTTGGCTATGACTCAAAAAAGCTTTTGCACGATCTCATCTCTTTTTCTTCCCTCTGAGGAAAGCTAGGGTTTTTAGAGGTGCCCGTAAAGGTAATGAAGATGAAACACCTTCTAATGGCAGAGTTACTTCTCGTAGGACTGGCTCAAAGTGCGCAAGTTGAAAAAACTATGGAACAACTGCCTCAGGAGATGTCTAATCCTCTGATAGCTGTGTGGGTACACACATATAACATGAGTGGGGATGTAGCAGGAGACAGCAAGTTTAAAGAGACACAAAAAGTGCCAATCATACAGATATACAATACTTTACAACTTATGGCAGAATACCAGCAAGATGTCATGATTCCAGAGTATATTGAGTCTGAAAAGACTATTATGGTTCAAGCCAACTTCATCATCAAAAATCCATTTGGAGAATTATAGTAATGAAAAATTTCCTACTTGTACTATTTGTTGCACTCGTAAGTGTTAGTTGTTCTGCTCAAAAGTTACAAACTGATATAACATTACCGCCGCAAACGCTCTACTTTGGGGGTGATATCTTAACTATGGATGGCAATAAACCCTCTTATGTTGAAGCTGTTATGGTAAGAGATGGAAAGATCATCTCTTCTGGGACAAAATCAAACGTACTTAACAACTATGAAGGAAAAACGGAAGAAGTGGATCTTAAGGGCAAGGTGATGATGCCTGGTTTCATTGAACCACATGTTCACCCTTCTATTGCGGCTATTTTGCTTGGTGGTGACATTGTCGCTCCTCATGACTGGGATGTTCCTGATGGTCTTAAAAAAGGGGTAGAGGGTCATGAGGCTTATCTTGCGCGTCTTAAAGAGAGTCTTGGTAAGTATGGTAAAGAAGATAGCGTTTTTTTTATCTGGGGTTATCATCAACTCTGGCATGGAGATCTAAATAGAGACATCTTAAATAAGGTCTCTCCTACTAAACCCGTTGCCATCATCCACCGCTCTTTTCATGAGGTCTTTTTAAATGATGCTGCCATTAAACTGATGGGTGTCAAAGAGGAAGACTACAAGGATAACCCGCAAGTCGAGTGGAAACGCGGACACTTTTTCGAGGGGGGTTGGTTGGCACTTGTGCCTCGCATCGCACCTTATCTTCTAAACCCTTCTCGTTACAAAAAAGGGCTTAGAGATATGACGACACTTGTTGAGAAAAATGGTGTCACAACCATAGCTGAACAGGGGTTTCCAGCTTCGAGTTTTGAGATGGAGTACCCACTTCTCAAGCAGGAGATGGACAAAAATCCTCCTTATGAGGTCTATAATGTTCTCAACGGAACACAACTTTATGGAGCGCATGGCAAGTCAAACGAGAAAGCAGAAGCATGGATGGCTGCAGCGCCTCAATATGACACTCAAAACATAAAAATGCTTCCAAAAGAGGTAAAACTCTATGCTGATGGGGCGATCTACTCACTTGCCATGCAAATGAAAGAGGGTTATAGTGATGGTTTTAAAGGGCAGTGGATGACACCCTTGAAACTCTTTAAAGAGCAGATGAACTTTTACTGGGACAAGGGTTACAAGATCCATATCCATGCCAATGGTGACTTGGGTATACAGATGTGCATAGACCTCACGCGTGATATGATGAAAAGAAACCCAAGAAAAGATCACAGACTAACGCTTCATCATGTTGGTTACTTTACAGAAGATCAAGCGGATGAGATGCAGGAATTGGGCATCGAAGCCTCAGCAAATCCTTACTATCTCTGGGCATTGGCTGACAAGTATTCTGAGTATGGTTTAGGAAAAAAGAGAGCGATGAACATGGTACATATGAAGTCGCTAAAAGATAGAGAGATCCCTTTCTCACTACACTCTGACTTTGGTATGGCACCATTGGAGCCACTGACACTTGCCTGGACTGCGGTTAACCGTATGACAAGTGAGCAGACGCTTGTCTCACAAGACCAAAGAATCGATGTCTATACCGCTATGCAAGGCATCACCATAAACGCAGCAAGAACACTCAACCTTGAAGATGAGATAGGCTCTATAAAAGTAGGCAAACGGGCGAACTTTACACTGCTTGAAGAGAATCCACTCAAGGTGAAACCGATGCAGATCAAAGACATTAAAGTCTTAGGTGTCGTTTATAATGGAAAACTCAGCATGAAAGAGAGCATGGTAGGTAGGGAGAAAGATGAACATGGATGTATAGGTTCTTCAGGATATACATGGTGCGGCACAACTAAAAACTGTGAAAGAGCATGGGTATTGGCCAAGGCTAAAGGTTTTGAAAACACTACAGAAGCATTTAAAAAATTCTGCAAATAAAATTAAGGATTGACAATGTTACATTTTAAAAAAAGAGTATTGAGTTTAGTTGCTATAGCAGCTTTGTCTGTTGGATTTACTCCAGCAGATGCTTGTACAGGTATTACGTTAACAGCTAAAGATGGAACTGTTGTTCATGCACGTACCTTGGAGTTTGAAGTGGATATGCAGTCAAATGTTTTGGTGGTTCCACGTGGGTATAAACGCCAGGGAACGACGCTAGATGCTCAAAATGGAAAGAAGTGGACATCCAAGTATGCATCCATAGGTGCCAATGGCTCTGGTGTACCCTGGATATTTGATGGCTTCAATGAAAAAGGGCTCTCCATGGGACTCTTTTACCACCCTACCACAGCAGAGTATATGCCTTACAAAAAAAGCGATGCCAAAAATACCCTCGCGGTTTGGGAGCTGGGTTCATATATACTTGAAAACTTTGCAACGACGGCAGAGGTGAAAGAGAACATCCAAAACGTTGTTGTACCTGCCACTGTTTTCAAAGAGTGGGGATTTGTACCGCCAGTACACTTTATAGTCACTGATGCAAAGGGCAAAAGTATCACTATCGAATACCTCAAAGGAAAACTGAGCGTATTTGACAACCCACTGGGAGTTCTGACCAACTCACCTTCGTTTGACTGGCACATGACGAACCTTAGAAATTATCCAAACCTGGGTGCTACACAGCCTAAGACAAGAAGTGTTGGCGGTGTTGAGCTAAAACCTTTTGGTCTGGGTGCTGGTATGGTGGGACTTCCAGGTGACTTTACCCCACCATCACGTTTTATCAGAGCCGTTGCTTTTTCAAAATCAATTATTCCAATAGCTGATGGTAGAGAGAGTGTTTTACAAGCTTTTCACATCCTTAATAACTTTGACATTCCAAAAGGTTCAGCAAGAGAACCACATAAAGACAAGCATGGAAACATCATTGCAGATTTTACAACATGGACAAGTGCAAGTGATCTTAAAGCGAAAAAGTTTTACTTCCGTACTTACAACAACTCTCAGATCAGAATGGTTGACTTAAACAAAATGAACTTGGATGCTAAAAAAATCGTGACCATCCCAATGGCTAGCGAAGAAGTCATAAAAGAGTTAAGACCGTAGTAATATCTCTGTTTTTTACGTATGCGTTGCTGACCCATATGGCAGCGATCTCTTCCTATATTGCTTATTATCCTTTGGGATGCGGCCAAGTTTTATGATGTCGACATTGTAAAAACTAAGTCTAAAAGAGCCAACACTCTTAATGACTGTTGGGTATCGGGATGTTGCTCTTTTTAGCCACGATTGTCTTTGACGCTATGCGTACAGGACTTTAATGAAATAGGAGGTATTAAAGCTCCTGAATCTATATACAGAGATCAAATGGATTACTTTAAGGGCATCTCTAAAAACTCCCACCAACAAGTACTAAAGTAGCGAAACGCTAAAATAAGAGAAAAAAGAGAGACAGATGCGCGGACTGTTTGACTATGAGTATCAACTGGAATCTATCAATCAACATCAACCACCTTTGCAAAAGCTAAATAAAGTGATCAACTGGGAGATGTTTCGCGCACCAATAGAAGAGGCACTATATAAAGAGCCAAAGGGAGCAGGAGGAAGACCACCCTTTGATCGCTTGATGATGTTTAAGATCATGATCTTACAGCGCTACTATAACCTTTCAGATGAGCAGACAGAGTTCCAGATTAAAGATAGGCTCTCTTTCATGCAGTTTCTAGGCTTACAGATCGGAGATACAGTACCCGATGAGAAGACCCTCTGGTTATTCAAAGAGCAACTCAAAGAGAAAAAAGTTGCAAAGCAGCTGTTTGATCTATTTGCCCACCAACTCATAAGTAAAGGTATTGTCGCAAAGGAAGGAAGTATGGTAGATGCTTCTTTCGTAGATGTTCCCAAACAACGAAACTCAAGAGAAGATAACAGAAGTATCAAAGAGGGAAATATCCCTGAATCATTCAAAGAGAATCCAGCTAAACTTGCTCAAAAAGATACTGACGCAAGATGGATGACAAAAAATGGTGAACGCCACTTTGGGTACAAAGACCATATCAATGCAGATGCGAAAACAAAACTGATCACTACCTATAGCGTCAGTAGTGCATCACCCCATGACTCAACAGAGCTAGAGAATATCATTGATGAGACAGATAAGGTCTTATATGCAGATAGCGCATATAGAAGTAAAAAGATCGAAGAGAGCCTTAAAGAGCAAAACATCACAAGCCATGTCCATGAAAAAGGCTATAGAAACCATCCCCTCGATGAACAACAAAAGATGACAAACAAGATGAAATCAAAGATAAGGGTTAGAGTAGAACATATCTTTGGCTATATGACCAACTCTATGCATGATGCCTTGCATATGTGCTCTATAGGTATAGAACGCATAGAATCAAATATAGGCTTTATGAACTTGACCTATAACCTCTTTAGATATGAACAACTGGTAAGACTTAAAAAGATACAAATGCTATAGAAAAAGAGAGAAATTGATTGAGTATTCACTGTTCTTCATGAAGATTCAATCAATTTTTCAACCTAAATGGTGGAAATCTTGAAAATAGAAATTCCAAAAAAAGTTATGGGTACTTTAGACTCCTGGGAATGGGGTTTTTAGAGATGCCCGTAATGTTGAATCTGTAGTATAGCTCTCTATAAATGCTCTTTTCCAACAATATGAAGTGAACTGTCCATTGTATAGACTAATATATCACCTGTCGGGATCTCAAGGTCTGTGATCTTCTCTTCGCTAATATCTTCCAGATACATCACCAAGGCACGCAAAGAGTTACCATGAGCCGATATCAGTACTGTCTCTCCTTTTCGTAAATAGCTTTGTATCCTCAAACGATAATAATCAATAACACGCGCTTTGGTCATTTTCAATGACTCGGTTACAGGTAGACTGTTTGGATCGATATTCTGATATTTATGCTCTTTTTCAGGAGTACGGGGATCACTCTTTTTAAGTACTGGTGGCGGTGTATCATAACCTCGTCTGACAGAGAGGAACATCGTCTCTCCATACTGCTTTCGCACTAGACCTTTCTCTCTGCCCTGCCAATCACCATAATGACGTTCATTCAGTGCAAAACTGCGTATGACATCGATCTGTTCCCACTCCAAGAAGTTTAAAGCGAGCTGCGCAGTATGGATGGCCCGCTTGAGCCATGATGTGAAACAGATGTCCGGATAGAGCCCGTGACGTAACAGTTTTTCACCTGCTTCTCTAGCCTCGTGGACACCCTGCTCACTTAGATCTACATCGGTCCATCCGGTAAATAGGTTTTGCTGATTATAAATGCTTTCGCCATGACGCAGAAGAATCAAGGTGCCAAATTTCATAGTAACATCCTTAGCAGTTATATATCAGAATCTAAAAAAGGTTCTGTTCTGTCAGTACCTCTTTTTTTAGTGATGAAGTGTTTGGATTTTAGATACTTTAGTTCCACTTCGAGCTTTGTGGTGAAGGCCTTTTCTGTCTCTTTGAGTGTCTGCAAAAAGAGAATACGACGTTCGACAAAGTAGAAGTAGAGCAGGCCACTTATGGATGCAGCATAGAGACACCAGATGGATGTGAAGCCGTAAGGTCTCAGCCAGAAGATGAGAACAAGCCCGATAAAGTTAAGCAGACCAAAGATACGTACAGGCAGACTGCTGCTTAAAAGCAGGCCCCCGCAGGTGGTGATGATATAGAGTATAGCATCATAGTAGTTTGCGGTCCAGTTGTTATTGTAGAAGAGGATGTTGTTGATTACACGGACACTGCTGGGATATACGCCAAGACCATAAAGAGAGTAGCTGGTAAGGATGAGACCCAAAAAGGTCATGATGCCGAGGAGCTTTCGGCGGTATCCATCTTTTTCGATTAGCCAAATGGCCAGAGGGATAAGAAAAGGGAGGAGTCCCTGGGCATAAAAGATAAAGATACCCTTGGCGATCTCAAGGGCACGATGGTCTATCATGCCGCCAACACCAAGCCAGACAAAGCCTTCGCTCAATTGGTGTAGTGCAAAGAGAAGGGGAAGCGAAGCAAAAATGACTTCATGAGGGGTGCTGACCTTTCGCAGTGTCAGGACGCCGATAATGCCGATCACTCCAGCCAGAACAAAGTTTAAAACAGCGTAATAGAGTTCCATCTGTATGCCCTTGGAATATAAGTATTTTGAGTATTGTACTATACTTGTAATGTTGGGATCACCTTTATAAGAAGATGCGTTACAAGTAGATAACTTCTTCGGGTTCGACAATATGAGCTCTAATCTGCAACTGGTTCTTCAAGACACTGCGTAAGATCACTTGCTTTTCTCTTTCACCATGAATAAGATAGACCTTTTTAAGGTCTTGCATCTGTGAAACCCAACGAACGATGCTGGCCTGATCAGCGTGTGCGGAGAAGCCGTTGACCGTATGAATACTTGCTTTAATGAGGATATCTTCATGATAGACCTTAATAAAACGTGCCCCATCGACGATATGGCGACCAAGTGTTCCCACAGCCTGATAGCCGACGAAGATCACAGCGTTTTTGTGGTTCCATAAACGGTACTTAAAGTGGTGGAGAATACGTCCGCCGGTACACATACCGCTGCCGGCGATGATGATGGCACGACGGTCTACTTCATTGATCGCTTTCGAACCTTCGACATCTGGCGTATAGATGAGATCCTCAAAATCAAATACGGTACCTGTCTTCTCCTTGTTATGTTGGCATTTGAGACTCAGGTCTTCTGCATACTTTCGGTAAACATCGGTTGCTTTTGATGCCATAGGGC
>WGDB01000010.1 GCA_015493495.1 Helicobacteraceae bacterium
AATGAAGCGCGTAAAGCTGAATTGAACTGTGTTATGAGTAACTCTTTTGGTTTTGGCGGCACTAACGGTGTTGTCATCTTCAAAAAGATATAAGCGAGTTTCGTTTTGGCTACTTATCTCGATTTTGAACAGAAGATCAAGCAGATCCAAGAAGATATTATTTCTGCAGAAGTGCGTCATGACAAACATGCCGCAGAGATCCTTCAGGCTGATTTAGAAAAAGAGGTAGCAAAGACCTACAAAAACCTCTCTCCATATCAAGAGCTGCAATTAGCACGTCATGCTGACCGTCCCTATGCTCTTGACTATATCAACCTTCTTATGACAGATAAAGTGGAACTTCATGGTGACCGTCACTTCGCTGATGATGCTGCGATCGTCTGTTATATGGGTTATATTGGTGGACAACGTGCAGTTGTGATCGGTGAACAAAAAGGCCGTGGTACTAAAAACAAGCTCAAGCGTAACTTTGGTATGCCTAATCCTGAAGGTTACCGCAAGGCTTTACGTGTGGCGAAGCTAGCTGAAAAGTTCAACTTACCACTACTTATGCTTATAGACACACCGGGTGCTTATCCTGGTCTTGGAGCAGAAGAGCGTAACCAGTCAGAAGCGATCGCACGTAACCTTTTAGAACTTGCAGAGCTTAACACTGTGACAGTCTCAGTAGTTATTGGTGAAGGTGGTTCTGGTGGTGCTTTAGCTATCGGTGTTGCTGATAAACTCGCGATGATGCGTTACTCTGTCTTTTCAGTTATCTCTCCTGAAGGCTGTTCTGCTATTTTGTGGAATGATCCTTCTAAGGTGGAGGCCGCAACAAAAGCACTTAAGATCACAAGTTCTGACTTGAAAAGTCTAGACCTTATTAACGATGTCATAGATGAACCACTTATTGGTGCACATCGTAATAAAGAGGGTGCGGCTAATGCTATAGCTGAGTACTTTATTAAGTCTGTTGAAGAGCTTTCTGCTCTAAGTGATGAAGATCGTATGGCGAAGCGCTATGATCGTTTGACCAGTATCGGAGCTTACGAAGAGTAACCCTTCCTTATGTCTCACAAAAGTGAGACATGCTTTTCTATAGAATTTTCTGCAATACCTATTATTCGATATACATTATTTTTTCTTTTTGGCCTAGGTAGCTACCGACCTCGAAGCCGTTTCGAGAGTTTTTTTGCTTACTTTTTGTGGTGCAAAAATAGTGAGGGTGTATATATTAATATTCAAGTACTCAGTAAAATAGGAATGGTTCCATTATTTATGAACTTATAGAAAAAGAATAGATCATCTAAATATTGATTTAAACAAGTTACTCAGAAGAACTCTCTTCTAACATAGGATCAAATTTCGGTCTCTTAAACCTTTTCCCCTGTTTAGAAAACAGTATTAACTCCTCAACAGTAGTAACTTTCTTATCCACAAGTTTTAAAGACTTTAAAAAGAGCTCTACTGTTGTAATAGCATCAGAAAGCGCGCGATGGTGTGTGGCACTTTGATGGAGATTTAGTGAGGTATTAAGATAGTTAAGACCGTATTTGTAAGAAGAGAATGTACGCTCAGCCAAATCAATACTGCACAGAGAACGGTTTAGCATGGGTAACATGTTGAGTTTAGTATACATGGCAGAGATGAAGGTGTAGTCGAATTTTACAGCATGGGCGACAAAAATGTCAGTACCTATGAAAGCTTTAAACTCATTCAGTACCTTTTGAAGAGTAGGTGCATCTGCTGTGTCCGCTTCCGTGATACCTGTGAGTTCCGTAATATGTCTTGAGATCTCGTTACATTGCACAAGAGACTCATACTGGCCTATGACTTTGCCATTTTGTACTTTGACTGCGCCAATCTCGATGATCTGGTGCTTTTCTGGTTTAGAACCGTTGGTCTCTATGTCAACAATACAAAAAGTAGCATTAGCAATCTCTTGAGTATTTGTTTTGTAAAAATAACGGTTGTTTTTAGTAAGGATCTCTAGTCCTTGACTTGGAGACATAGAAAGCTCAAGTTCTAAACTGTTTTCTATAAAAGGGCGTATTTCAGTAATATCAGCCCCTTTTTTAGAAGCGAGTTTGAGTGATGTTTTATGGTCAAAAGGTCGCATTAATCTCTTTTCTTGGCATTACTAATAAATGCTGCTACTTTATGAGGGTCTTTAACACCTTTAGAGGCTTCCACACTTGAACTGACATCTACCCCATAAAAGCCATAGTCGCGGGTTTCATGGACGTTTTCAGGGCTTAGTCCGCCTGCCAAGATGACTTTGCTGTTGTCTTTGCCTTTGAACCACTCAAGGTTGAGACGTTTACCCGTGCCTCCATAGGCTTCACAATAGGCATCAACCAAACGATAGCTTCCCTCTAACTCTTTAATGTCCTCTTCTTTAGCTGCGCGTGTCACTTGGATGTAGGGTATGCTAAGTGCCGTCAATATCTTAGTGTCAGCTTCAAAATGGATCTGTGCTAAGGTGATGTCACTCTCTTTGCTCATAGTGTTGATCTCTTCTGCAGAGTTGTTGACAAAGAGCCCTACCTTCTCTACAAAGGGAGGCAGTTGCTGAATGATCTTTTTGGCATCTGTGGGTGTGATGAAACGGGGAGATGGTGGATAAAATACAAAGCCTAAAGCATCTGCTCCAGCTTCTATAGCTATCATGGCATCATGGAGTGATGTGATACCGCAGATCTTAACACGCATCTTTAATCTAGACTTTCAGGTTGTTAATAGCAGTCTTAAAACTTTCATGTTTAAAGACATATGATCCAGCAACACAGACATCAACACCGGCATCTTTAAGGAGTTCGATATTTTGGTCAGTTACTCCGCCATCAATCTCTATAAGACATTCAGGATTGATCTTTTTGCGCAAGGCATCCAAACGTCTGATCTTCTCCACTACAGTAGGGATGAACTTCTGTCCGCCAAAACCTGGGTTGACACTCATGACGAGTACCATGTCCAAGTCAGGAAGAAGGTACTCTATAGCTTCAGCCGGTGTATGTGGGTTGAGGACAACAGCAGGTTTGATGCCGAGTGAGCGAATATACTGTACCAAACGATGCGGGTTTTTCTCCTCTTCTATATGAAAGGAGATATATCCGGGCTTCAGTGGGGCAAAGAGGTCTACAAAAAAAGTGTTGTTCTCTACCATGAGATGGATGTCCAGAGGCTTGGTCGCAGCTTTTGCTATGGCTGAGACGACAACGGGTCCTATGGTCAGGTTGGGTACAAAATGTCCATCCATAACATCAACATGAACAAGGTCACAACCTGCGTCACAGATTGCTTTGACATCACGTGCCAGGTTGCCAAAATCGGCAGAAAGTACACTTGGGGCTACTAACATAGTCTCTTCTTTATAAGGCAGTTTCTATTGCCCATTTATTTGGCGTAATTTTATCATAATTTTGGAGTAGGTTTATGTTATAATCGTTCCATATTTAAACGATAAGTCGGCTTTAGAATTTGTTAAGCTCCAATTTTGCTTTTCATCGGTATAATTCGCAACTTAAAAAATTACGCAAGGATACCCTATGGCAAGAAAATGTGCAATCAGTGGTAAAGGCCCTATGGCTGGAAATAATGTATCTCACGCAAAAAACAGAACTAAACGTCGTTTTTTGCCAAACCTTAGAACCGTACGTGTTACACTAGAAGACGGAACAACTAAGAAGATCAGAATTTCTGCTAAAGAGCTTCGCACACTTAAGAAAAACTCGTAACCGATAAGGTTATATTTTGAACCTGACAACCAGGCTTCGAAAATTTCTACACTGGGAGGAAGCTCCCAAACCAGACCCCTCTATACTTCCTGATTTTTATACTAACCTTCACGCTTTTCGTCTCCCTATAATTTTCACTATCATCACCATGTTAGTTGGTACAATGGGCTATATCGTAATAGATGACTTTACGTTGATGGATGCTATTTATCAGACAGGGATCACCTTTACTACCGTAGGTTTTGGTGAAATAGCACCAATCTCAGATACGGGACGGATCTTTACCATTACCCTGATCATTACAGGTTTTGCTATATTTTCTATGGCGGTAGGTATTATGGTGACGGAGCTCAACCGTGGGCACCTCATGAGAACTTTAAAGGAGCGCAGTATGTTGTACAAAATCGCGCGGCTCAAAAAACATTTTGTTGTCTGTTATCATAACGACTACACCATAGAGGTGACACAGCAACTGCGTGCCAACCATATCCCCTTTGTGGTGATTGATCCTCGTGAAGATATGGAAGAGATCGCAGAGAAGTTCAAGTATCCCTACTTTATACAAGATGAACCGCACACTGACCAAGCGATGTTAAAGTCCTACCTGAGCTCAGCAGATGGCCTGATAACACTTTCGAGTTCTATTGCGGACAACATTGCCATCATCGCTTCGGTACGCCTTTTTGAAAAAGAACACTTTATTCCGAAGCCATACAATGTTATCTCTGCAGCAGAAACAGAAAGTGATGTCAGTAAGCTTAAAAAACTAGGGGCAGACACCGTGGTCTCTGCAACGAAATTGACAGCACAACGTATTACGGCAATGGCATCACGTCCTGACATGGAGAACCTGCTAGAGGAGTTTCTTTACCAAAATGATACGCCGTTGGACATGGAAGAGGTCTTCATACCAAAATACAGCTGGATCGTACTTCGAAAGCTTAAAGAGACCCATCTTCGCCAGATAGCCCATGTCGCAGTCGTCGGGATGACAAAAAAAGATGGTAAGTTTGTACCTATGCCTGATGGTAACAAACTGGTGACAAGTGAGTCAAAACTTTTGGTCATCGGCACCCAAAATGGTATTAACATTACCAAGGCACTAGTACAAAAACGTCAAAAACCAGAGGAATTAAAATATGTATAAAATTAGTAGTAACAGCGAAGGTGTTTGTGCACCACTAGGCTTTTATGCAGATGGTATTTCTGCAGGTCTAAAAGCAGACGGTGCCAAAGACATGGCTTTTGTCTATAGTGATCAGCCTTGTGTTTTAGCATCTGTTTTGACCACTAACAAAATGGCGGCAGCACCGATCCATCATGCCAAAGGTGTTAAACAGACCAACTTTGTGATGATCAACTCCAAAAACGCGAATGCTATGACTGGTAAACCAGGTTTGGTAGACCTAGAAGAGATTCTGGACGTGGTGAAACAGGAGAAGGGCGGTCTTATCAACCCTCTTATGAGCTCTACCGGTGTGATAGGTGTTCGTCTTCCTAAAGAGAAGATCATTGAGGGAACACGTAAGTTTGACCTGAGTGTCAAAAATCCTCATGCAGCAGCCGAAGCGATCATGACTACAGACCGCTTTTCCAAAGAGATCGCAGTTGATGTTGAGCTTGAAGATGGTAAGACATTTACTATTGGAGCGATGGCCAAGGGTGCAGGGATGATCAACCCAGCTATGGCGACCATGCTCTGCTACATTACAACAGATGCACAGGTCAACTACATTACCATGCAAGAGATCTTAGCGCGTGTTAATGCAAAGACTTTTAATGCGGCCAGTGTAGACGGTGACACGTCAACAAACGACACGGTCTTTTTGATGTCCAATGCCCGTGCAGTTTGTCATGATGATGACGCTTTTGAAGAGGCTCTTTTTATTGTTATGGATTTTTTAGCAAAAGAGTTGGTTCGTGATGGCGAAGGTGCTACGAAACTTGTTACTTATCATGTTACAGGCGCCTATAGTAATACGGAAGCAGAACGTGTTGCTAAAAGTCTTTCAAACTCTCTACTGATCAAAACAGCCCTTTACGGTGAAGATCCTAACTGGGGACGTATTGCAATGTCTGTAGGGGCTAGCGGAGCTGTTTGTGATGAGGCTAAGCTAAGCATCTCTTATGAAGATGTGGTGCTTTTTGAAAATGGTAAAAACCTTTTTGATGCGGCGGTTGAATCAGCGGCTTCTGAAATTATGAAACGCGATGCCTTTACGATCAATGTTGATCTGGGTATTGGTGGTGGTAGTTTTAGAGCTTATGGCTGTGATTTAGGCAACGAATATATCAAAATAAACGCTGACTACCGTACGTAAAAGTTCCAGCTGTGGCGCGATTTGCACTTCAGCTCACCACTTCACGCACAGTAGTGCGCTATCGGGATCGTTTCAGCACAACTCACACCACATCTGAAACTTTTACGACCTCTCAAATTTTATTACTTCTGGATTTACACTTCAGCTCGTACCGCATTTGGAACTTTTATGGCCTCTCAAATTTTATTATTTCTGCCAAGGCAGAGTTTTATGAGATCTTTGGCAGATGCCAGCCTTTTTTGTATGCAATAAGGCGTATCAGTACACTGAAAGTAGCGACTGTGAGAATGGTGAAAGGGTTTAACCATGAGATATAGTGTAAGAGGGCAAGAGCAGTAGCAACGATCAGTGCGATGGAGCCATAGAAGTCCGTGACCAAAACAGAAGGGACCTTGTTGATCATGATGTCTCGTGTGACCCCACCGCCTACTGCTGTTAAAAAGCTGAGTATAACTACACCGAAGGTATTGTACTCTGCATGGATAGCCAGAAGTGCCCCTGTAATACTAAAGGCTACCAGACCTATGGTATCGCTTACAACAAAGAGCCATTTGTGTTCTATAGTCTCTGAGCGCAGTGAGCGAAAAGAGAAGGCGATGAAAATGACAAGGACTAGAGTAAGCGCAGGGTAATACTCGCTAAAGGCAAAAGGTGTTCGCTGTAAGATGGTGTCGCGGATAATACCACCACCCAAGGCGGTCAGTGAGGCAGCAATGATTATGCCTAAAAGATCAAGGCTATTGCGGACACCAACAAGAAATCCACTAAGACTGAACGCGATAATACCGATGATATCTGTGAGGAGGAATATGTCCATGTCAAAAGTGTATCATAAAGAATGTGTTCTGTATGGAGTTAAGCTTCACGGATTTGTATCTTTATATAGTTTGATAATCGCTTTTAAAAGTGACATAACGAGATGCGGAGGCATAAAGTTCCTGAACCTCTTCATCATTTAGCTCGCGTACAACTTTGGCAGGGCTACCCATGATAAGTGAACGTGGTGGGAAGACTTTGTTTTTGGTGACAAGTGAACCAGCACCGACAATAGACTCTCTACCGATCACTGCACCATCTAAAATAGTAGCACTCATTCCTATGAGACAGGCATCTTCGATGGTACAGCCATGCATCATGACCCTGTGGCCTATGGTGACATCAGAGCCGATGATGGTCGGATTTCCATCACTCATATCCTCTTTTTTGTAGTGAGTGACATGGATCATGCTCAGGTCTTGTATGTTGGTTCTGTCACCGATGCTAATGTAATGCACATCTCCACGTATAACACAACCAAACCAGATGGAAGATGCTTCTCCCATAGTCACATTTCCGACAACGTCTGCTGAAGGTGCGACCCAGCTGTTAGTTCCTAATACAGGTGTCCATTTTTTAAAAGGGTAGATCATGTTGTTTCCTTTGCTTGGTAGACTAGAATATCGGTATTTAGTTATTCCTGTCTTTACAGGAATTGTCTTGTACCTTCATCTACTATTTATGAATTGAAAATTGGAAAGTTAACTTTCCTTAAGCAGTCTTGTCGCCAACTTCTGTACATAGTTAGGCGTCTCTTTTTTCAAAGATTTGTAGACCTTGTTGGTATGACTCTCAAACAGTTTTTGGTTGTTGATGATCTTACTCTGTTCATGTTTGACCCTGTGATAACTTCCATCGCTTTGGAGCTCGTGGGCGAGGAC
Source organism: Helicobacteraceae bacterium (assembly GCA_015493495.1). Lineage (GTDB taxonomy): Bacteria > Campylobacterota > Campylobacteria > Campylobacterales > Sulfurimonadaceae > Sulfonitrofixus. Next base: position 7,738 of record WGDB01000010.1, read on the forward strand.
ATTGTCAGAGATCTGTAGCTGTAACATGTGGAGTAGTTTTTCAGCACTTTTTGGATCATCAATCCCGGTGAGCAGTTCAATACGACGCACCAGGTTACGCGGCATCCAGTCTGCACTTGAGATATAGAGTTGTGGCGTGGCATGTTTAAAGTAGAAGACACGGGCGTGTTCTAAATACTTTCCGATGATAGAGATGACACGAATGTTTTCGCTAAGTCCCTCAATACCTGGTTTGAGACAGCAGATACCACGGACGATAAGGTCGATCTTGGTTCCGGCTTGTGATGCTTTATAAAGGCCTCGGATGACATCATCGTCTACCAGTGAGTTGACCTTGGCAATGATATGCCCTTCTGCTCCCTTTTTGGCCTCAACCTGGATCATAGAGAGGATCTTTGGTTTGATCTGGGTAGGGGACATGTAGAGTTTGTTCAACTTCCCTTTTTTACTAAAACCTGTTAAAAAGTGGAAAAAACGTGTCAGATCACTGGTTATCTCCTCTTTACAGGTCATATAAGAGACGTCGGTATAGATCTTGGCCGTTTGAGGGTTGTAGTTACCGGTAGCTAAGTGGGCATACTGCTTGAGCTTGCCATCAACACGACGGGTGATCAGTGTCGCTTTTGCATGGACTTTAAAACCTGGGATCCCGTAGATAACATGAGCCCCGGCATTTTCCAAAGCTTTTGCCCATATAAGGTTGTTCTCTTCATCAAAACGTGCTTTAAGCTCGACCATCGTTGTGACCTGTTTGCCTGATTCAGCGGCTTGCATCAAAGCATTAACGATAGGAGAATTGGTACCCGAACGATAAAGGGTCATCTTGATAGAGACCACATCAGGATCTTTAGCTGCATTTTGGATCAGCTTGACCACGGGTTCGAAACTTTCATAGGGGTGATACATGAGAGCATCTTGTTTGTCGATGATGTTAAAGATGTTCTCAGTGGTATCAAAGGGTGGTATGAGACGTGGCTTGAACGGTGTTGCAGTAAGATGAGCAAAATGTTTGTTGCCCACGATCTGCCAGAGACTTCCCAGGTTTAAGATGGTGTTGAAACGGTATATGTCATCTTTAAAGACATTGGTATGACGGTTAAAGAAGTTAAGCAGGTCAGGGTTGCTCTCTTGACCGAGTTCAAGACGTACCAATTCACCCTTTTTACGTAGGCGAAGTCCCTCTTCAAGGATCTCCATAAAGTCATCAGCCTCTTCCTCTTCGATGGTGATGTCTGCATTACGCGTGACTCTGAAAGGGATTTGATTTTGGAGTTTATAACCAGGAAAAAGCTCTCCAATATGTTCAGCAACAACACTCTCTATAGGTATATAATAGCCATCTTCCAGCTCTACAAAACGGGGGAGAACACGAGGTATCCGCACGAGACCATTACGTTCTATGGTCTCGTTTTCAAGGTCTTGGAGTTTTACGATCATACCGAAACTGAGGTTGTTGAGGTGAGGAAAAGGGTGGGTCGCATCTACCGCAATAGGAACAATTACGGGGTAGATCTGTTCCATGAAGTAACGGTTGAGTTGGTACTTTTGCTGTTGGTTGACTTCATCATAACTTTTTAGTGAAATTCCCTCTTTCTCCAGTTTTTTGAAGATATCTGAGAGTGTATACTCAACTACCTGTAACTCTTGGTGAAGATACTTGCGGATCTCACGAAGCTGTTGGAGAGGTGTAAGGCGGTCTGCGCCAGAGACCATGACACCGGCAGAGAAGAGTTTTTTAAGTCCTGCCACACGGATCATATAAAACTCATCCAGGTTGGTTCCGTAGATGGCCAGAAATTTCAGACGTTCTAAAAGAGGTTGTGTCTCATCTTGTGCCTGTTTAAGAACACGAGTGTTGAACTGTAGCCAAGAGAGTTCACGGTTATTATAGTGTTTGGGGTCTTTGAGGTTTATCATAAGGTACTCTTACGTTATAAGTTATGGCGATTATAACACAAGGGTAGCAAACAGCGTGTTTGTAGTAAAGTTTAGAAGGTGTAGGTGTGTAATATTCACTATAGCTTGATATACTTTCGTCATATCAGGAGGAAGATAATATGACCATAATGCAGATTATATTACTAGGGGCTTCGGCTTTTTTTGCTTTTAAGATCTATGAACACATGCAGGGTTTGCAAGATCCTGAAGAGTCACAAAATAGTGACAATGTTATGAAGGAGAAAATCGATGTAGATGCATTGGTTGAAGAGGCGGACAAGGCTTATGATGCAGGGCATCTCTTAGAGGCGAGAGAACTCCTTCAAAAAGCACATGATCATGCGCGTGATATCCCTGAGCTTTCTAACCGCTTGGGTTTTGTCTTGGGTCAGATGGGAAATCATGCTGAGGCTTTAAAGATGTATAACCATGCCTTGACGCTGAGAGAAGATGATGTGACCCATCTTGCCATCGCTTCACAGTTACGTGAACTTGGACGTTTGGATGAAGCGCAAGAACATTATAAGCTGGCTATAGAGCTTGACCCTGAGTATGAGGTGACTTATTTTAATTATGCAAACCTCTTGGTTGACATGAATCGTGTTGCAGAAGCGAAGATGATGTATGAAAAGGCTTTAGAGATTGCCCCTGATCTTGATGCAGCAAAAGAAGAGTTGGAGAAGCTTAATGATAGATAGACAAGCGCGTTTGGCTGTACTGATCGATGCAGACAATGCACAAGCGAGTATTGTTGATGGTCTTTTAGGTGAGATCGCGCAGTATGGTATAGCAAGTGTAAAACGGATCTATGGTGACTGGACCGATACCCGCCTCAAAGGGTGGAAAAGTGCACTTTTGGAACATGGTATCAATCCTGTTCAGCAGTTTGCTTACACAACAGGTAAAAATGCAACGGATTCGGCCTTGATCATTGATGCGATGGACCTTTTGTATACGGAGAAGCTAGATGGCTTCTGTATCGTTTCCAGTGACAGTGATTTTACCCGTTTGGCCAGCCGTATACGTGAGGCAGGTTTAAAGGTCTATGGTTTTGGTGAGAAGAAGACCCCTAAGGCTTTTATGAGTGCCTGTGACAAGTTTATTTATACAGAGATCCTTCGTAAAGATGAAGAGAACCAAGAAAATAAGCAAAAACGTCCAGTGAGCAAGACCCAAAAACCTGACCTGCGTGTTTTAAACATCTTGCGGCATGCGGTAGATGACACAGTAGATGAAGCAGGCTGGTCTCACTTGGGTTCCGTGGGGCAGAACATCTTGAACAAAACACCAGAGTTCGATCCTCGTAACTATGGTTTCAAAAAACTACGAGACCTTTTAGAGAGTACCAAGCTTTTTGAGTTTAAAGATGTTGATCCTCTTGTACATAACAGCGGTGTCAGAGTTCGTGTCAAAAGAAAAAGGAGTTATGAATGAAACTTTCCACGATTTACCAACATCTGGACGCACTCTCTCCTTTTGAGAGTCAAGCTTCATGGGATAACTCTGGTCTTATTATGGGAGACTTTGATCAAGAGGTCTCTCAGATCGTTGTCAGCATCGATATTGATGAGGCCCTGATCGCTGAAGTAGAAGAGGGGACATTGATCATTACCCATCATCCTCTTATCTTTAGTGGGATCAAGTCTATGGACTTTGCAACCTATCCTAGTAAACTTTTGAGTCTGATGATGGCTAAAAAAATTGCCAACATCGCAATGCACACTAACTTTGATTTGAGTCACCTGAACCGTTATGTGGTAGAAAAAGTACTTTCAGCGTGTGTGATCGCGGAAGCACCTTATCTACTCTACTTTGAAGTGGATACTACTTTTGATGATTATGTAAAAGTGCTAAAAAGTTCTTTTAATCTCCAGCAGACTAAGGCAGTAGTCGCCCATGACAGAAAGATAAAACGTGTGGCGCTCTGTACAGGTTCAGGTGCCTCTATGATCAAAGATGTGGAGGCTGATCTCTTTTTGACAGGAGACATCAAATACCATGATGCAATGGAAGCTAAAAGCTTGGGTTTGAGTATGTTAGACATCGGTCATTATGAAAGTGAGCGTTTTTTTGGTGAGATATTGGCAACAGATTTGAAAAATTTAGGATTAACGGTTATAATTTCATCATCAGAAAACCCATTTACCTATTTGTAGATGGGCAGTGCCCTAATAAAGGGACTCTTACCCACTTTTTTGCAGTGATTAACTGCGCATTTTAAGGAAAAAGATTGAACAAGCACCTACAACAACTTATTGACCTCTCTAAAGTTGACAAAGAGATCGACGCATTTGAACCACAGATCGAAGAAGCAAATATTAAGTACGAAGCAGTATTGGCTAAAAAAGAGAACTTGATGACGGAGATCGCTACACTTGACGAAGAGTCAAAAGCTGAGCAGATCAAAAAACAGAAAAATGAACTTCATATTGCAGAACTTTCTGCTAAGTTAGAAGAGAACAGCAAAAAAAGTGGCGACGTTAAGACCGAACGTGAGATGAAGTCACTGCAGCTTGAAGAAGAGATCGCCAAAGAGCAGGTCGCTTTTGCAAACGAAGAGATCGAACGTCTTGAAAAAGTGATTGAGAACAAGCAAGCGAAGATCGCAGAACTTCAAGCACAGATGGAAGAGATCGATGCAACACTTTCTACTGTAAAAGAAGAGGTAGATGCTAAGTTGGCTGTGATCAACAAACAGCGTCAAGAAGTTTTTGAAGCCAAAGAAAAATTGGTTTCTCAGATGAACCAAAAAGGTCTTTCGTTTTATCAGAAGATTCGTCGCTGGGCTAAAAACACAACTGCAGTGGAAGTTAAAAACCAAGCTTGTATGGGATGTTATATGGTCATCAATGACAAGGTCTATGCTGAAGTGATCAAAGGTGAAGAGATTACTAACTGTCCTCACTGTGGTCGTATCCTTTACATAGAGCCTTCTACTGAGGCTGCTGAAGCATAATCACCTTCAGACAAAATGAGGTGTTAATGTGAAACCTTTTACACTTCTGTACTTCTCTTTAGCTGCAGCGCTCCATGTCGCAGCGATCCCCTTTTTACTGCTTTTATCATTTAAAAAGAAATATAAAGAGGCTATTCCTGCCCGATTTTTTCTAAAAAGAAACAGCAGATTCCCAAAAAACGACCTCTGGTTCCACGTCTGTTCTTTGGGCGAAGCTCGTGCACTGAAACCTCTTTTAGAGCAGTTGGAAGGTCGTGATATCTCGATCTCTACGATTACGCAGACTGGTCATAGAGAAGCTGAGAAGTATAAGGCAGAAGTGCGATACCTGCCTTTTGAGTCACTGCTGCCATTTTGGGTAAAAAAGCATCAGTTTTTAGTAGTACTTGAGGCGGAGTTTTGGTACCTTCTTTTTGCTGTTGCTCGTGCTCGGGGTGCTAAGGTGGTACTGCTTAATGCTCGTATGACAGAGCGAAGTTTTCCAAAATATATGAAGGTGCGTTGGCTCTACAAAAGAATGTTCGATCGTGTGGACAAGCTCTTTTGTCAAAGTGAGGCAGACAAAAAACGTTTTGCAGCCTTGGGTGCAAAGCATATCGAAGTGGTTGGTAATATCAAACTGGCACAAGAGATCGTGCATACCAGAGCGTATAAAAAACCAATGGTTGAGACTATTGTGGCAGCAAGTACCCATGAAGATGAAGAGGAACTCATACTTGAGGCATTTTTAGAGTATCGGCTTGAGCAACATGCCAAGTTGATCGTGGTACCACGACATCCAGAGCGTTTTGATGCTGTGTATCGACTGCTTGAGAATTTATGTGGTGATGAGGTCACCTGCTCTCGCTGGAGTGAGACTCAAGAGCTTAGTACGGACATCATTTTAGTTGATGCTATGGGTGAGCTTAACAACATCTATGCTATTAGTGATGTAGCGATATTAGGTGGTGCTTTTAGAGAAGATGTGGGGGGTCATAATCCACTGGAACCTGCCCATTTTGGATGTAAGATCATTACAGGACAACATGCTTTTATGCAGCAAGAGCTTTTAAAATATGTACATAACCTCCAAGTGGTTCCTAGCGATGCCCTCTTGGAAGCTCTAAAGAAGACAGCATCAATGGAAAAATCCTGTGTCGATGAAAAGATCGATTTAGAGAGTATAATTAGGTATTTAAAGCACCGCTAATTGGTGTGAAATAGAAGATATAAGGAAATAATTTTGGATTATAGTAAAAAAAGAAGAGCATCAGAACAGCGTGCTAAAAATAAAAAAGATGAGGGTAAAGCGAAGGTTAGAGCCAAAGCTTTTGCTAAGGCAGATGCTAAAAGAGCCCCTAAAAGTAAAAAACGTGTGCCAGTTGAAGATGATATTTACATGCAAGAGGGTGGTACTACTACGCGTAGCAGCGGAGAGATGGAAAAGGCATATAAGCTTTTAGCCATACAGGAGTCTATTTCAAACTCTCAAGCCAAAGCCCTGATCGATCGTGGTCTGGTCTATGTGGCTAACCGTAAAGTAACGGTGGCACGTGGAGAACTTCCTGTAAAGACGACTTTTAATGTTCAAGAGATCGCCAAGGCTAAGATCATCTATGAAGACGCTGACCTTTTGGTTGTTGACAAACCAGCTTTTTTAAATACAGATGAGGTCGAGCGTCAATACCCAGATGCCCAACTTTTACACCGTTTGGACCGTGAGACCAGTGGTGTCCTGATCTTGGTGAAAGATGAAGATTATCGTATCAAAGCTATAGGTGAATTTAAACGTAACAAGGTCTATAAAGAGTATACTGCTTGGGTAGAAGGACAGTTCATCGAAGAGATCGAGATCGACAAACCGATTTTGACGGAAAAGCGACACAACAAGGCTTTTTCCAAGATCTCGACTAAGGGAAAACCGGCACACTCTACAGTGACCCCGGTAGAGGTGGTTGGAAAATACTCTAAGGTCAAAGTGGTGATCCGTGAAGGACGTACCCATCAGATCAGATGTCACTTGCGTTCGGTTGGCTTTCCTATAGCTGGAGATGAGCAGTATGGTGGTCGCCGCGCCAAACGTGTGATGTTGCATGCCCGTAAAGTAGAACTTATGGGTCATACTTTTGTGGCAGATGAACCTAAGATCTTTGCACACTACTCTTCATAAATAAAAGCACCGTGGTAGATGCGGTGATCTCCTCTTAGTACGGCATCAATAAAACAGCTTAGGTTTCAAGAGCTGTTTAATTGGTAGCGTAATAGCAACACTATGGGCTATTGCCCTCTTTTTATGATAGGCTTAAGTCTATTAAAAAAAGTGTATGATAATATTGTTATTAAATTACGTTATCGGAAGTGCCTATGCAACACCTTTTTGCAATGACTGCCTTGTTACTATCAACTTTTTTGTGGGCCACAGAAAATGCACAAGTAGAACAGAACCTCTTGATCATGAAGATACTTGGTGTGGTGATTATTTTATTGATCATTATGCCTTTTGTTATGTCCAAGATCCAAGCCATGGCACCAAAGCCTCCCAAGCGTACAGTAAAGCCTTTTGTGGAAGAGGAAGATGAACCTGTAAAAAAGAAGCGAAAAGTGCTCGAAGAAGAGAAGGAAGAAGCAGCCGACCCGATTATTGCAGAGACAGAAGGCCTTCTGTATGAGCATAGTATCCATGAAGGAGAGCGGGCAATGATGACGCCGTTGTTCCGTTGTTATCTTGAGCTGCAAAAGGGGCGTATTGCGATGCAAACCGGTTCTTTCGATCTGAATACGGTACTTAACAACGTGATGGATCAAGTCCACAAGTTAAATGAAGAGCGTAATTTTGAGATCGTTTTTGACATTGATGCCAATGTGCCTCCTAAGATCATTGGAGATGAAGCACGTCTTGAAGAGATCCTTCTGAACATGATTAAAAACGTAGTCCTTCAGACCAGTTCTTACATGATTGAACTCAAGATCAGACGTTTGAACCTTGGTGATAATGCCTTACACTTAGAGTTTTATATCCCTTACAGTATTGACAACTATGAAGAGGACAAACTCGATATCTTTACACCATTTATCAAAAACAAGATCCAAAGTTCACTCGAACTTTATATTGCAAAGTGCTATGCAGAGTTGATGCATGGAGATATTACTTTTGAACGTGTGGGTGAAAATGACAGTGCCTTTGTCATTAATGTCAAAGTCTATATGCCAAACCCTAACGAGTTACGTCATTACCGTCTCCCTTCAACGACGATGATTAACCATAGCGTTTTGATCGTGGATGATCATCATGAATCTGCAGTTGCAGTTAAAAAAATGTTTGAGTACTTTAAAAACAGCGTAGATGTTCTCTCATCTAAAGAGCTGTTTTTGGCGATTGAGATGTTGGATGATTATGATATTGTGGTCATACAAGAGCGTTTTTATGCCAAAAAACTTAACGAAAAGCTTCAAAGTATTAAGTCTGAGCGCAGTATTAAAGCTGTTTCTTTGAACCGTAACGAAGGCTATGAACACAGTGATCCAACAACATTGGCAGTTTTAGATGGTGAATTGACGAAGCCGGTCACTGTACAGAAAGTTTTTGATCTCCTTGTATCTCTCTATCAGGAATAGAGAAGGTGCATGCACTTTTACTTGAATATATAGGTTTGAGTCTTGGAGAAAGTGCGGTTGCCTTGCTTCTGAGCAGCGCACTTTTTATAGCGGGTCTCTTTTTTTTACGTAATCGTGAACTACTTAAGGAGATCTCGCAACTACGCCTGCAAGTAGCGCAGATCGCTTTAGACAGAGAGAGTCTATTTGCATTTCAAAGGTCAGTAGAAGAAGAGGGACATTTAGACGTCACACTTTCTAAGGAAAGTACTCAGGGAAAAAACTCGCTTTTGCAACAAGAGTTGGAGGCCTATCTTTTACAAAAGGCACAAGAAGACTCATTAGCAGAAGAGGCTTTTATGGATCTGAGCGCGGGCTTTGTGGATTTCTTGAGAGTCAAGGCAGGTAAAATAGAGCTCGAGGTGGTGCCCTTTAGCCTTGACACACTCTTTAATGAGCTCTCTATCAGTCTGCGATCACAGATGGCTCGAACTGGAGTAGAGCTTGTTTTTGACATCGCTGCAGACATCCCTCCTAAACTAACAGGAGACAAGTCACATATAAGATTGTTGCTTTTTCATATTATCTCAAATGTCATTCACAATGCAGTAACATCTCAGTTGGTGTTGGAAGTTAAATGTCATAAGGATGGCGCGTCAGTCACTCTTTATTTGGCTATTAATGGTATGCATCTTGAGGCACTTAGTGATGAAAGTCAGCTTTTTGTCCCGTTCTCTGGGGATGGTGTTGATGAAAGCATGCAGATAGAGTTTTATATTGCAAAACAACTTTCCAAGATGATGGAAGGAGATGTAAAAGCTATTCTCAATTCTATTAACGAGGTCTCTTTTCAAATAGAATTACATCTAAAAGCTTCCGATCCATATGAAAAACGCTATTACCATCTGCCCTCACGTACTATGATCGGGCATAAGATCTTGATCGTCAATGACAACACAGTCTTGGCCAAATCGATTAAAAATATGTATGAGTATTTTCAAAATGAGGTGAGCATACTGCTAAACAGTGATTTTGAGAATAATGTTGATGTGATCACAGCTTATCATACGACAGTGATAGATAAAGGTGCTTTAACGCTCTCTGTTTTAGAAAAGATACGCGCGATAAAAAGGGCAGAAAAGAGTAATGTGGTTGCTCTTTTAAGTGCTAAAGATGTGGTCTCTTATGAGATGCCTTATGGGGCAGTGGAGCAACTCTTGGTGAAGCCTGTTACTATTCAAAATGTTTTCAACACGATCATAGCTTTTGAAAACAGCAGCGATGAAGCACAAGGTATACAAGAAGGTGTCTCTAATTTTGACACTACACTCTTTCAGGTCTATGAAGGAAGACGGGTGCTTTGTATAGAGAGTGAGCGAAGAACTCAGAAAGTATTTTTAAAACTCTTAAGGTCTTCTGGTATAAATATCAGTATGACAAAAACAGCACAAGAGGGTCTGTGGATGTTAGAAAAGATGCCGACATTTGATCTGGTACTTATAGGTGAGGAACTTAATGATGAAGCTAAGATCTCATTAACAGAAAAGATAAGAGCTATGCGTCGTTATAAAGCTGTTCCCGTCATTGTCATGGCTAAGGTGACACCGGTAGAGGTGGCACCAGGTGTAGACCAATATCTCAAAAAACCTATAGATGGAAGTAATCTGAACATCTTCTTTAGACACTACCTTGGGACAGAGCAGAGTGCGAGTGTGCTGGAAGAGAAGATGAGACCTAAAGCAGGCTATATTAATAGTGTTTCTTTGGCAGCACGTAATGGCTATGAGATGGCAAGTTATGATGAGGTACTTTATAGTGATATTTTAAAAGAGTTTATGAAGATGTACGGGGACTCTGCACAGAAAATGAATGCAGCTTTGGTCAAAGATGATCTGAGTGGAGTCCAGAAGATGTGTCTTGATATCAAAGGGGTGAGTGCTAACATTGGAGCGTTAAGGCTTTCAAGCATCGCAGCACAGATTCATGCCGCGATCACCAAAGGTAAAGCGAAGGACTTAATGCTCCTAGTGAACCAGTACCAACCAGAGTTGAAAAATGTCAAAAAAGAGATTGAAGCCTATCTTCAGACAAAGCCACTCTAAGTAGAGTGTTCACAACCTTTCTGGGTGTATTAGTCGCCTTTTCCAAAGAAATATTTAGTTATAATCCGCTAATTTTATATGCTTGTAATAAGATACAGCACAACACTTTATTGGGCCAGTTGGCCTACCTGGAGAAGATATGTTTGAAACACTAACAGACTCGTTTACATCAGCCATTAAAAAGATCCGTTTTAAGGATGATGAAAAAGCACTGAAAAAAGCACTGACTGAACTTAAAAAGTCTCTACTTAAAGCAGATGTTCATCATGGTGTGGTCCGTGGTCTTATCGCGGAAGTAGAACACAAAACCAAACTTGCCGGTATTGGTAAAGATCAGTTTTTAGATGCTATGCGTGAGAGTCTTAGTGCCATCTTGAATGTTGAAGGGAATAAAGGCTTTGTATTTGCTGCAAATCCACCAACCGTTATCTTGATGACAGGTCTTCAAGGATCGGGTAAGACAACCACTACAGGTAAATTGGCACTCTTTCTTAAAGAGCAAAAAAAGAAAAAAGTGTTGATCATTGCAGCTGACCTCCAACGTCTTGCAGCAGTAGAGCAGTTGCGTCAGATCACTGAAAAGATCGAAGTCGACTTGCATGCAGATGAAGCAGCGACACCGGTAGAAGTTGTCAAGGCCGGTCTAGAGAAGGCAAAAGCAAACCTTTACGATGTTGTTTTGATCGATACAGCAGGACGTTTGGCGATTGATGAAGCATTGATGGCAGAGCTAAAAGAGGTCAAAGATGTGGCACAGCCTGATGAGATCTTCTATGTAGCGGACGCTATGACCGGTCAGGATGCGGTACGTACAGCGAGCAGTTTTAAAGAGCAGATTGGTATAGATGGTGTTATTTTAAGTAAGTATGATGGTGACGCAAAGGGTGGTGTGGCTCTTGGTCTTGCCTCTCAGGTCAATGTTCCTTTACGTTTTATTGGTAGTGGTGAGAAGATGGAAGATCTTGAGGTCTTTTTACCAGATCGTATTGTCAACCGTCTTATGGGTTTTGGTGATATTGAAGGTCTTGCTGAGCGTACGGCTAATGTCATTGATGAGAAAAAAGCCAAAGAGATCTCTAAAAAGATCAAAAAAGGGAAGTTCAACTTCAATGACTTTTTAGATCAGATGGAGTCTATGAAAAAGATGGGTTCGATGAAGTCTCTTATGGGAATGATCCCAGGTATGGGTGACATGTCAAAGGCACTTAAAGATTTCGACATGGAAAACTCTAAAGAGGTCAAGCAGATCAAGGCGATGGTCGCTTCTATGACACCAAAAGAGCGTGAAGACCCAGACCTTTTAAACAACACGCGAAAACTTCGTATTGCTGCGGGTTGTGGTATGAGTCAAGTTGAGGTAAATCGTGTTTTAAAGCAGTTTAAAAATGCTGCTAAGATGGCGAAGAAGTTCTCTGGTAAGAAGGGGATGAAAGATCTTCAGGCTATGATGGGGCAAATGAAAGGTGGCGGGTTCCCTCGCTAACCACCACTTGCCTCTTTAACTCCCCATACTGTCATTCCTGCGAAGGCAGGAGACCAAAGGAAATGCCCTCGGGTGAATCCATGAGTTAGATACTCATCTGAATTATTTTTTCTTTTATACTTCTTAGAACATTTGGAATTTTATCTTGCTTCCCTTTCTCTTTTTTTCTCGGAAAAAAGAGAAACAGTCGCCACGTTAAAATCCAATAAACAATGATACCAATAGTAACAATTCCAGGATGTCTTATTCCATCTTAGAGGCTACCTGAGAGTTGAAATTCACATCATATTTTCTATTGTTTTTATAGAGTGAATGTGCAGTAAGTATAATCTTTCTCATGACAGCCATCTGAGCTGATGTAGTGTGTTTGCCTTTTGCTTTTAGTCGATCATAGAAAGCTTTAAAGTTTTTGTCATGCTGAGTAGCACTTAATGCTGCCATAAAAAGTGTACCTCGATAAAGACTGGCTCCAGTTTTTGAGATCCTATAACCAGATTGGATCGATGTACCTGATTGTCTGTAAACAGGATTGAGTCCAGCAAGAGATGTGAGCTGTCTTTGGTTTGCTTCTGGATATTTTAAAAAGAGATGTAGCAATACAATAGCAGCGATCTGACCAACGCCTTTAATAGAGATGATATTCTCATATGCAACTCGATACTCATCAGTAGAATCAATAAGAGTCTGTATCTGTTCAATGATCCTAAGTTCTCTGGCTTGTGATGCTTCAATAGATTTTTTAAGCTCTTTGATCGAAAAGTTATCACCATCTTTACTGGTTAATGATTCAAGATGATTTTTCTGTTGTGTTGTCTGTTTCTTGGAGAATTTGTAGAAGCTCATAAGTTCTTTGATCTGTTCTACATCCTCGTTGAACACGGGAACCTTGACTTGTCCCTCTCTAGCTAATTCTATAGATTTAGAGAGCACCCTGGCATCTTCAATATCATCTTTGATTTCCACTCCCAATGCTTTAGCATAATTACTAAACTGCTTAGGATTTATGATAAAGCATTTGATACTTTTTAAAGAACAATACTTTCTAAGAGCTTCTGAATAACTCCCTGTTGGTTCAAAAATAAAGATGACTTCATCGATCTCTTTTTTGTAGAGTTTTTTCAACTTTGAATAAAGAGACTTAAACCCTTTTAGACTATTCTCAAAAACCAGATCTTGACTGTTTTTTGGTATATGAACGTTTATGGTTGCTTTTGATACATCAATTCCGATACAATTTGACACCGTGAACCTCCTAAGTATTTAAGAGAGTTCGTTAGCATAGGAGTTAACTCCTATGTGACTTCTAAGCAATAATACTACACATAACTTCGCCTCGTGATTCAATCCGATCTAGCTTTCACTTTTTCTTGCAAAAAAAAGATATTAAAAACTGATCTACTCGCCACCCAAATTTAAAGTGTAATTATCCGACTGTTTCTCAAGCTAGACAAAGCCGCTTTAGAAAAATTCCGATACATTACTTCTAACGAACTACTCACAAGCAGTATAAACAAAAAATATCTAATAAAAAGAACATACGAGAAAAACCGACTCTAGCAGGGCTTCAGGGTCGGTAGCTACCGACTACCCTTACTTCACACTCTTTTTAGCTAAAAACGACAAACTCCCTACGGTCAAACAGTGCCGTTTCCTTTACGCAAAAAAGAGTGTTCCGTTCGGCCTTGCAGATGCTAGAGAGAAAGAGCAAGTGGTGACGCATCCTTTTAATGTGAAAGCATTCGCTTTCATCCCAATTCCAACAAACTCGCAACAATAACAATTAGAGTCGTAGTAATTTAAAAGATGGTGGAATAACTACTTTAGATTGAAAGTTACTCCCTCTTAACAACAGCGTCTCTCTCTTTTTCTTGAAAACTATCTCTCTGACGCGACAAAGAGATCAGCACCAACAGTGCAATGCAGGGAGGCACTAAATGCCGAGTCGTAAAAAGTTCAGCCCGCCACAATTGAAATAATAAGGTAGTACTTGATGTCAATTTATAGATATGTGAAATAATCATTGTAGAAGTTATAGTAACAGTTAATGTCAAAATAGGGATAAAAGAACACGGTATTTAGTCAGGCATCAAAATTAAACCAAACCCAACTTGTACTTTCTAAAAACTTCAGCTATAATTGCGCTCGAAAAACATTTTCTTAAACAATCCCTCTGTGATTTGAAAATGAGTAACTGGACACAAAGTTTAAAATGAGTAGCTTTTTAAAGCCATTGATTTTAACCTTTTGTGCCGGTTACATGTGTACGTCCACATAAAGACGATGAGAGGAAAGTAAGTAACTACAGTGCCGAGCACGACTTTTATAGACTTTCCCCTTTTCCCTTTATGTTCCGACGACAGATGTAACCAGCAATTGGTAAAATTATTTATATAGGAAATCATATGACAGTTATTAGACTAACACGTATGGGTCGTAAAAAACAGCCTTTCTACCGTATCGCGGTTACAGATTCTCGTAAGCGTCGTGATGGTGGTTGGATCGAACTTATCGGTCACTACAACCCAATGAACGATGAGAAAACTCTAGTAGTAGACCAAGAACGTCTTGACTACTGGTTAAGCGTTGGTGCTCAGATGAGTAGTCGCGTTAAAAAAATCACTGGTAAATAGTCGTGGTTACTGATTTCGTCGAGCAATTTGCCAAAATGATCGCTAACTATCCTGAAGATGTTCAGGTAGAAGCGCATGAAGGCAATGAGATGATCGAGATCGTGTTACATGCTAACCAGGCCGATGTAGGTAAACTTATCGGTAAAGAGGGCAAGATGATTGGTGCGATAAAAACGCTTATTTCTGGCTGTAAAGCTAAAGATGGTAAGAGTTACCGTATCAATGTCGAAGCAATCAACTAAAGACCTGCTTCATATCGCAACATTGGGCCGCACTGTCGGTCTGTATGGCGACATGAAGTTTCATGACAAAAGTGATTTTCCTGAGCAGTTTTATGCTGGCGCTACTCTGTTGAAGGGTGACGGAAAACCACTTACGATTCTTGACATCAATGAAGCAAGAGGGACCATTTTAATTAAAGGTTTTGAGAGCTTAGAAAGTGCTAAGAAGTTAACCAATGTCAAACTTTACACCACCAAGGAAGCCACGCGAGAGCAGTGCTCCCTTGAAGAGGGTGAGTTTTTCTGGTTTGATATCGAAGACTGTGAAGTATTCGAAGATGGCCAAAAGATTGGTGTTGTGAAAGAGGTAGAACGTATTGCCATTACTAACTACTTGAGTATCATCACTGATGAGGCCTTAGTAGCTAAAGGGGCAAGTAAAAGCTTTTTGGTTCCGTACCAGAAAGATTTTATTGTGAAGACAGATGTTGAGAACAAACGCATAGACCTAGTCGGTGCGCTTAACATTTTAGAAGCTTCATAACCGTGCGTTTTACCTATGTCACACTCTTTCAGAACCTGATAGAGGGGTATTTTCAGGACTCCATCCTCAAACGAGCGATGGAGAAGTCACTTTTTAGTGTTGCTTACCTGAACCCGCGTGACTATACTACCAACAAACACCAAAAAGTCGATGATACGGCTACTGGTGGGGGTGCCGGGATGGTGATGACACCACAACCACTCTTTGATGCGTTAAGCGCGTTAAAAGAGCAGGGTGATGTTCACATCATCTTTACCACTCCGGTTGGTAAACCTTTTCGCCAAAATGACGCCAAGCGTCTGGCAAAAAAAGGTCATGTTGCTTTTGTAAGTGGTCGTTACGAAGGCATCGATGAACGTGTTATAGAGACATTCGCGGATGAACTCTTTAGCATAGGTGATTATGTTTTGACAGGTGGGGAACTGCCATCGTTGGTAATGAGTGATGCGATCGCTCGAAACATCGATGGCGTTCTTGGAAACAGTGACTCTCTAGAGATAGAGAGTTTTGAAACGCCACTTTTAGAAGCACCTAGCTTCTCAAAACCAGCTTTATATGAGGGACGTGCGGTCCCATCAGAATATGTAAAGGGTAATCACAGTAAAATAGCCGCACTAAAATTTGCCATGTCTGAAGCGAAAACCTCGTTTTTCAGACCAGAGCAGCTTATAAAGCACAAAAAAAGGACATCTTATGAGAAATAAGTACATTGAAAATTTCGAAGCTGCACAAGTAGCATCAAAAGAAATTCCTCAGTTCCGTGCTGGTGATACTCTACGTCTTGCAGTTACTATTAAAGAGGGCGACAAGACACGTACTCAGAACTACGAGGGTGTATGTATTGCTAAACGCGGTCAGGGAACTGGTCAAACTATTACAGTACGCAAGATCGGCGCTAATGGCGTTGGTATCGAGCGTATTTTCCCACTTTACACTGACTCTATCAGTGAAATCAAAGTACTTCGTCGCGGTCGCGTTCGTCGTGCTAAACTTTTCTACCTTCGTGATCTTGCAGGTAAAAAAGCACGTATCAAAGAGCTACGTAAGTAGTCCTTTTCTTAACTGCCTTCGGGCAGTTTTTTCTTCTCTAGTAAAACCTTCTAAAAATTACCTTTCTTTAAACTTTTCTTAGTATAATTATCTACTTATTTTAACCTCTATTTTGTTACCACATTGTAACGCTGGTTTATTATACTTTCACAAAAAGGAACGCAGTGTCATACCTACTTGATCTTAAAAAAGTTGTTGATGTTAACTCATTTACAAAAAATAAAGCAGGTGTAGACAAGGTCGGCCTCATCTTTGATGCTTGGTTATCTGAACTGGGTTTTAAAGTGAACATCCACCAACGCGAACTTATAGGGGAACATCGTCATTACACCTCTACAAAAAAAGAGGGTAAAAAACTTCTCCTTTTGGGACATATAGACACTGTTTTTCCAGAAGGAAAGTTTGAATCTTTTAGTGAAGATGAAACTTGGGTCTATGGTCCTGGTGTTTGTGACATGAAAGGGGGTAACATTGTTGCCCTTGAAGCACTGCGTCAACTTAAAGCAGATGGTATAGAAATCGCCAATGTTGATGTCTTGTTTGTAAGTGATGAAGAGACTGGGAGTGACGACTCCAAGCTCCTAACTGCCAAGTTGGCTTCTGTGTATGACTACTGTCTTGTTTATGAAGCCGCTGGAGAACATGGTGAAGTCGTAACAGGACGTAAAGGGGTTGGTACTTTTTTTGTTGACATTACTGGGGTTGCCAAGCATGCAGGGAACTTCTATGCAGATGGTGTGGATGCAAATCTGGAAGCAGCAATTAAACTACAGAAATTGGTTGCGTTAACTGACCTGAGTAAAGGGACTACCGTTAACGTCGGAAAGTTTGAAGGGGGTATTGGTGCCAACACGATCTCACCACATGCCCATCTTACTTTTGAGTTGCGTTACAAGACTACAGCAGAGCGCGAGCGTGTTTTAACTGCTATCAACGAGATCGTAACGACCTCATATGTTACAGGTAGCACATCGACTTTAAGTGGTGGTATTCAACGTGATGTGATGATGAGCTCCGATGCCTCTTTTGGTTTTGTAAAAGATATAGAGCGTATCACAGGTACCAAACTGCCAACAGAAGAGCGCGGTGGGGTGAGTGACGCGAACATTGTCAGCTCTTGCGGGGTGATCACGCTTGATGGTATGGGCCCGTTTGGTGATGGCGACCATACCGTGCATGAACGTGCCAACAAACAGAGCTTTGAAGAGCGCATAGCGCTTTCAAAGAGCCTCATAGGGTACTTTATAAAAAATTCTGGGTTTAAGGAGTAGGGATGGAACAAATTGAGTGTGACCGTACGGTTGGAATATGGATGTACCAAAACAGTGGTGGTGCAGAGATAGAACAGAAGATTATCTTAAAACTTTTAGAACGTGGTATTAACTCTGTGACAGGACTCGACCTCCGTTTTGCAGAGGGTTCAAAACACGGCATCTTCTGCAAAGGGACAAGTGTGACTGAGTTGGATGCTTTCTTCTCTTACAACGCAGGTGAGCAGACAGTAGCTCAAACTTATATGTATGCAACATTAAGTGAGTTTATCCCGACCCTTAACAATTACAAATCTTTTGCACTCGCGGAAGACAAGTTCCAGTCTAACATGGTTTTGGCAAAAGCGGGTGTACGTACCTCGGACTTCTATCTCTGTCATAAAGAGGACATGAATGGTGTAAGCCAACAGTTTGACAGATGGGGCAACAAAATGGTCTACAAGCCTATTGACGGCTGGGGTGGAAATGGTATGGCTCTCATAGAGAGTCAACTCATGTTCGACACTTTGATGCCGTTTATCAACAAAAGTGACGCTCGTAATGTTTATGTGGAACGTTTTATTAAAAATGACTACTCTGACTTCAGAGTCGACATCGTTGATGGTGAGTTTGTGGCCTGTTACGGCCGCAAGGCAAGCGGACGTGACTGGCGTACCAACATCACCTCTGGTGGAAGTGTTATCATGCGCGAGGCCAATGATGAGATCATTGCTTTGGCTAAAAAAGCGACCAAAGCACTCGGTCTTGAGATCGGTGGTGTGGACATCTTGTATGATGAAGAACGCGAAGAGTATGTTGTACTTGAAGTCAACGGCATACCGGCATTTGCAACGCCAGATCAAGAGAAGATGGGCTTGAACTTTAACGACAAAAAGATCGATCTTATTGTAAACATGATCGACAGAATCACTAAAAAATAAAAGGGAAATAACAATGGCAAAACAGAAACTACCAACACTTGGACTACTATACATGGACTATGTCCTTCGCTTCTTTGACAAAAGCAACTTCAAGGGGTGGCCAGACAAGATTGAGACCGTAACGTATCACTGGAAAAATGACAAAGCACGTCTTATCAACGAGATACGTCGTAAAAAGATCGATGTACTTGTGGGTAATATTCCAGCAACAGCGTATGAGACCTTTAGAGAGATTTCACAGGCCCTTCCTGACGTTCGTTTTATCCCTTCTCTTGAGACACAGTTTCCTAATAAGTCTAAAGAAAATGTGACACTGTTTTGTACCAAGTATGACATTCAGCAGCCAAAAACAGGTATCTTCTACGATAAAGATGAGGGGTATGCTTACTTGAAAAAAGCGAAGTATCCACAGATTATCAAACGTTCATACGGACCATCTAACTATGGTGGTTACTTTGTACATAAGGCAGACTCATTTGCAGAGGCGAAAGCACTACTAGACGAGAAGAAGTACAACCCTATCTACTCTCAAGATGCGATTCCTTTGAAGTACAGCGGTGACCTTCGTGTTATGCTAATCGGTCATAAACCTGTGTGTGCTTTCTGGCGTTTCTCTGGAGAGGGTGAGTGGATTACTAACACTTCTCAGGGTGGCTCTATGAGTTATGAAAACGTTCCGATGAACGCACTTGAACTGGCAGTTAAAGCTTCTAAAGCAGCTAAGGCTGAGTATTGGGCATGTGACATCGCTATTGATGAAAACACTGACGAACCATACATCCTGGAGTGTGCTACTGCCTTTGCTGCCTTCCCTTACATCCGTGACTGGATCGGTCAGTACACTATGTGGGACTTAAGTGGTGGTAGGTTTAGAATGCCTCACGTACCTCTTTTCTCATGGGAAGAGTTGGGCAAAATGGATCCATCAGTACTTCGTACCCTACGTCACCTCTACTTTGCCAAGTATGAGCCATCTGCAGATGGTGCTTA
>WGDB01000011.1 GCA_015493495.1 Helicobacteraceae bacterium
CTCAGCAGAAGGGGAGAGTGTCTTAAATGACTTTAACAGCGAAGTATGTAGAACGCTACTACCAACAACCCAAGTCATCATCGGACCATTGGCTGTCCCTCAAGCAAAATCTGGTGTCGTAGAAGTGTTTTTAACTTGGGACAAACCTGCTATTGACCTTGACTTAGAAGTCAAGTGGGACGTCGGAAGCGTAGACATAAAAGACAGTGGTTGTCCTAAAGAACATTTTTATGTGCATAACGAAGGAAAAATATTTCCCGGGCGTTACAGCATAAATGTAAATGACAAAAGTGATGACAGCGTCAAAGAGATGACAACTTTTCCGATAGTAGTGACCGTGGATATCAAAAGACCAGGTGCAGATTTCGAATCATATAAATACAAAATTAAAGATAAAGAGCACTTGAAATTTGTACATGTTGCAGATATCAAAGTGTATAGAGTAGATGATAAAGATAAAAAAAAGTCTGGATTAGGTTTTAAATCAGAAGCCTCTTCAACCTGTCCACCTTTTGTATATACACCGAGTACAATACCTCCTATTTTGGGGAAGCTTGGTAACGGTCGTAAAGTTGAATTCAGGGCTTATGGTGATGGTATTGGTAGCTGGAGTAGTGGTGCTTATGGTGGTGGTCATTCCTCTTCAGCAGATCATAACCCAAAATGTAGTGGAGATACGGATTGTATACCTACTCCAGAAGATGGTGTACAGGGAGATAGTAAAAATTATCAGGGAACTTGGCTTGGGTTAACCTCTGTTGCTGGAGAACAACGTGACTTAAGGGAAACAG
Organism: Helicobacteraceae bacterium; assembly: GCA_015493495.1. Classification (GTDB taxonomy): domain Bacteria; phylum Campylobacterota; class Campylobacteria; order Campylobacterales; family Sulfurimonadaceae; genus Sulfonitrofixus. The sequence continues at coordinate 792 of WGDB01000011.1, forward strand.
AATGTACCTTTCCAAAAGAAAGTTGTGGATGTTTACCTTGTGAGTATGACATCATCTCTTATCTAAAGCAGATCTATCTTGGGCCACTTAGAAATGCAAATTTTGCAATATATACATACAACAAGTTTAACTCACGTGAACCAATGTATGAAGGTAAAACTACAGGGGGAAATTCCTTATATAATGCAGGTGAACTTAACATACCTAAAGAGGTCTCAGAGTCATTACTAGATGAGCAACTCTATATTATTGAAGTTAGTGGCGGAGAAGATATTGATTTTAATGATGACCTCACGGTGGATCTAAACCCGACAGCGAACTTGGGTAAAGTCTATGCTGTTGCTACAGGAAAGGAGCTAAACTATATAGGTCTTAAAATTAACATCTTAACCACAATGGCATATAGCTTGATAAGAGATGATATTTCTAATGGCATGGACCAAAGTAGTGTACTTTTACAGTTAAATGAGATCGCCAATCGGTTATTGCGTCAAAAAGTGTATCCTGACACAGATGGTGTTATTGATAATTCTGACCTCTTAGCATGGTTACCGACAGTCGATAAAGATATATTGTTGAGAGGTTATAGTCCCATAGAAGATATTATTCAAAAAGTTTTTAATAACGAAGATATTTTTGAAGAGACACATCAGTATGTTTATGATGCGCTCGACAAGCCGAGTGTACCCGTCATACAGAGCTTTAATGGTCATATCACTGAAGATGCAGCCAAAGGTACTGTTGTGGGACAACTGAATGTTCTATTTGGAGAAGATGTAGTTTTTGATGGCTTGTCAGGGAAGAGGCATGAAGCTTTTGCTGTTGATGAAGATGGCATCATTACATTCGTTTCAAATGATCTTTTGGATTATGAAACAAAATGGTTATACAAATTACATGTTACTGCTCATAATAAAGTTGGCGTCTCAAAAGAGAGTGCAGTTTATATAGCTGTTGTTAATATTGTAGATGCACCAGAATATAGTAGTTTTGAGGGTGGGATAATTGATGAAAATGCCACTGCTGGAACTATCGCTGGTCGTATAAAATTTGACGACGGTGGAGCACCTGTACAATACTTAACATTAGAGGGTAGTGCTAAAGACCTTTTTGATATTGATATTAATGGAACAATTCATCTTTTACGATCCGATGTCTTAGATTATGAAAAGATTTATACATACGGTTTTGTAGTATATGCTTATAACAGCTTGGGTAGATCTATGCCTATTTTTGTAAATATTAATGTCAATGACATTAATGATATCGCTCAAGTGGTAGATTATAGTGGTGGATACGCTCATGAAAATGCACTAGCAGGTAGTTATGTAGGTAAAGTAGACTTTCAACAAAATGTTGAGATAGACACCATTGCACTTGATGGTTTCGGTTCAGATAATTTTATGATTGATACTAATGGAACAATTACTGTAGCAGACAATGCAAACTTTGATTTTAAAACACAGCCCTATTACTACCTAGATGTTATTACTAATAACATGTATGGAGAAAGTACTCAAAGAATCTCAATCGAAATTGGTAATAGAGATAATGTTCCTAATTATACAGGTTTTGTAGGTGGAAATATCGCTGAAAATAGTGATATAGGGACATATGTTGCAACAATATCGTTTAACAGTCCTGTTTCACCAATTACAAAGATGTATATTTCTGGTAGTGAGCTTTTTACTGTAAATAAACAAGGTGTTATCAGTGTCCTTAAAGACACTCTTGACTTTGAAAAGAGCTCTCAGTATCGGTTCAGTGTTATTGCAAGCAATGCATTAGGGGATAGTTTACCTGTGAATGTAACGATTTATATAGACGACGTGCAAGAGACAAAAGTAACCCTTTCAGAAATAACGGTAGATGCTGTTGATGAAAACACATCTGTTGGTAGTGTAATTGGTCATGTAAATATTGAGGACAATGGAAGTTCCGCTATAGAGTTAATGACTCTTACTGGAGATGGTCATGAAGATTTTAGGGTCAGTAAAGAGGGAACCATCTATGTGCAAAGAGCTTTAGACTATGAGAGGCAGACATCATATAATCTATACTGCAAAGCCCAAAATGAGGCGGGTAATAGTGATAGCCAACCTTTAACAATAAATATAAATAATCTTCTAGATGAGGTACCTGTTATTTCTGCTACGTTATCTTCATTGGAGGAAAATGCAAATTCAAGTTATATCATAGGAGAAATCACGATCATAGACTATGGAGACAGTGCATTTGTAGGGCTTTCTCTAAGTGGAACAGATGCAGAATCCTTTGTATTGGAAAATAATGGTTCTTTACATTTGGCTGATGGGGTTGTAGCGGACTATGAGTATAAAAAGTCTTATGAATTAGAGGTGTTTGCAGAAAATCTATCAGGTATTGCTATACACGAGCTTACTATACAGGTAAATAATGCTGCAGATGTCATACCAGAATTACAAAGTCTATCAATAAGTGTTTTCGAAAATACGGTTAAAGACTCCATAGGACAATTTACTTTGAGTAAAGTTGACTCTTTTGAGGGCCAACACTATACGATTTTAGGAGAAAATGCACATCTTTTTAGAGTGGATGATAATGGCTATATTTATGTAGATGAAAATGTTAGTATAGATTATGAATCAATGGGCAGTTTAAAGACGTATGCGCTGACGGCAAAATATGAAAATATTGTTGGAGTAAGTCTTCCTGTCGATTTAAATATTACCGTGCTAAATGTTGATGAACCAGCAATTATTGAGAGTGTACATATTGCTATAGCAGAAGGAACACCAGCAACTCAGAAACTAGCAGATATAACTACTTTAAAAGCTGGTGATTACCCAATAGCCAGTTATGATCTTTTATCAAGTACATTTGAAGTGACTTCAGTTGGTGAACTCAGAGTAAAACAAGGTCAACGGTTAGATTATGAAAAAAAATCTCATTACGCGTTGATGTTGTCTGCAACAACTTCTTCAGGTCAAACTAGTAAAAATGTAGATGTCATTATTGATGTTACTAATATTAAAGATAATGTAGTGATTAGCAACCTAGATATGTTTGTCGATGAAAATATTGATACTGTCGATCCCATAGGTAAACTAGATGTCTTAGAATATGGGGATGAGGAAATTCGCTCGTTTGTATTAACCGGAAATGATGCGACATACTTTAACATTTCAAATCTAGGCGAAATCTATTTTAAGGAAGGAATGCGTCCAAATTATGAAGATAAAAAAAGTTATCTCTTCAATACTTATGCCCTTACTGATACAAATCAAAGCAATGAAGTAGAGATAGCGATCAGCATTAATAATGTTATTGAAATAAATACTTTTTCAGACTTTGAAGGCGCCATAAAAGAAGATGCTAAAGCAGGGACAGGCATAGGCACTCTCTTGAAACTTATAGATGGTGATAAAATAACTTCTATGAGATTAGTAGGAGTAGATGCGGAGACCTTCAATGTAGACTTGAATGGAACAATATACCTTGCGAGCAACACCTTAAACTATGATCTGAAATCACAATATAATTTAAAACTTGTTGTTAATAACGAAGTCAATACTAGTCTGTATAGTGATGTCATTATTACTGTAAATGCCGTCAATCTAAACTTTGCAGTGGGTATAGGTAGATGGCAAGGGGCACTTAGTAACCTCTTCCTTATAGAGAACAATGGCTCAAAAACATTACTTTACAGTGACATTTCCAGTATAGACGCCAACATAAGTAAAACGGCTAAAGTTAGCACACATCATCTACGACTAGCAGCAAATAAAATCTATCTCTATGAGGTCAGCGGTGGACTTGAAGTAGACAGCAATCTTGATGGTGTAAGAGATGAGGTTAGTGTTGATAACAATGGGACACTTCACGCTTATGTAAGAGGTGCATGGTTAACCGAAAATGACAATAACCTCTCCATCAACCTGATGACTGAAGCATTCTATCAATGGGTAAACAAAGAGATGGATGGTTTTGACATGGCTTCATTGAACAGTAGTCTTGATGAAGGCTATACTCCTATATGTAGACAAGACCTGAGTGGGAATGAAACACAGTGGTATAACAAATGTTCGTCCGAAGATGCACTTTACTACAGTAGCGTCAACCATGATTACGCTTGGAATTTTAATTATATTTCAAACAATGATCTACACTTTATCAGAGAACAGCTTCTTAGTGATAATGAAGATGCTATAAATTATCTAAAAAATACTTTTTATAAGACATTTCCACCACAACAGCATAGATATGCTGTAACAAATGATGAAAAAAGTCTCTATCTACTTAAGCAAAATGATGAATTACTCTATATAAACCTAGATGAAAACCTATCGACTCAAACTCCAGCCATTATTTCAGGTTCCATAGAAAAAATGGGCTTGTCTTCTGACAGCCAATATATGTACACCTTAACTGGAGAATGTGTTGAAGGATGTACTTACTCGCTTAATATAAATGATATACAAAGCAATACAACTTTGTATCAGCGTTCCTCAATCAATACAAACGGTCAATCGCTATTAGGATTAACATCAACCGCAGCATTTCTTTCTTCAGGTTATTCTCTGGATTTAGTTGATTTGCAAGACAAAGACACACCTCTGCTATATATGAGAGTGTTTAGTTACCAGCTTGGTGAGTTTACTGGGCTAAAAGCTTTTGACAGTACACATATATTAATAGCTAACAACAAAGGGGGCATCTCTTATATAGATATAAGCGATATAACGAATCTTCAATTATTGGATAATAAGCTTTTTAAAGGACATATAAATCAGATTTACAAAGGGCTCTCCAACAAATTTTTTACTGTTATAGAAAATGAGAACAATACCTCTATTGGAGAACTAGAGATAGTCAATAACAGATTGGTTTTACTAAATAAAATACCTATAGAAAACTTTAGTATCCATTATAATGCCGTAGATGGTTTTACTATACTTGATGATGAAAATATACTAATTGTCGGAAACAATACTTTGTATAGATATACAAAAGATGTCACTACAAGTAATTGGAATATAACCAAAGAGGAATCTTTTGAAAATTATGTAATTGGCGATGTGTCAGTAGATGTTTTAGTAAACAGTTCAAGGATCATAATCACAAACGGGTACAAGATATTTATATTTGATCTCAATACATTTAGACTACTAGAGACTCTTGACTACGAGAATCTTCCAAAATAAGTGATTTTCGCAGAGTCTTTATGAGAGGTAGCTTGGTAGCTACAAATATTGTGAGCAAAGGAAACAAGTACAAAGCACTAAGCTTTGTAATACCCTTTCACACCATCCATAGTCCGCCCCATATTAAGAAGCACCATATCTGCAACAACAAGTGCTGCCATAGCCTCCGCGACAACAGAACCACGTATGGCTACACAAGGATCATGACGCCCTTTGAGGGCGAAGTCTACCTCTTCATCATGGGTAGTGGTAGTATGCTGTTCCATAAAGATAGAAGGGGTGGGTTTGAAGTAGACGTTGACACGTACCTCTTCACCATTGCTGATACCCCCTAAGATACCACCTGCATGGTTAGACTCGAAACCGCTGTTTCTAATAGGATCATTGTTTGTTGAACCAAAGGCTTTTGCACTCTCTGCACCGTCACCGATCTCGACAGCTTTGACCGCATTGATACCCATCATGGCTTCTGCAAGGACACCGTCTAGTTTATAGTAAAGTGGCTCACCTAGACCAATAGGAAGATTACTCATCTTAATTTGTGCCACACCTCCGACTGAATCATGACGGCCCTTGGCTTCCAAGATGGCATCTTTTTGTGCCTGTTCCACATCTTTGTCAAGTGCATAGATATCACTGCCGGCAACATAGCTGTAGTCGTGTGTTTGTGCTTGGATACCTGCGATCTCGGTGATACCACTCTCTACCGTAATACCCAACTCATTTAACATCATCTTAGCCACTGCACCTGCCGCAACGCGGGCAGCAGTTTCGCGCGCAGAGGAACGTCCACCACCACGATAGTCACGAATACCGTATTTGTGCCAGTAGGTATAGTCTGCATGGCCTGGTCTGAAAGTATCTTTGATGTTGGTGTAGTCTTTGGACTTTTGGTTGGTGTTATAGATGACCATCGCTATTGGGGTACCGGTACTGAGACCTTCAAATATTCCACTTAAGATCTCGACTTTATCAGCTTCTTTTCGTGCGGTTGCATATTCGTTTTGACCAGGTTTACGACGGTCAAGCTGTGCCTGTATATAATCTTCATCTATTTTGAGGCCTGCCGGGACGCCATCGATAAGACAGCCTATGGCCTTTCCATGAGACTCTCCAAATGTTGAAAAGCTAAAACGGATTCCAAAACGGTTCATTATTCACCCTTGTTTAATAGGTCTATAGCCTGTGCAGCAGACTCTTGTTGTGCTACTTTTTTACTTTTTCCACTGGCGCGGGCATACTCTTTGTTATCGATGACTACAGCAATCTCAAACTCTTTTTTATGGTCTGGTCCATGAGATCCCACCAATTTATACTCTGGTGTCACACCAAAAAGGGCTTGAGTCATCTCTTGCAAGGTAGTTTTGTAGTCTTTAAACAGCGTATCTAACGAGATGTCCGGGTGGACCTCTTCTAAGAGCTTAATACTGATATGACAGGCTGTTTCCAATCCTGCCTCGAGATAAAGCGCTCCTATAATCGCCTCAAAGGCATTAGAGAGTAGAGATGGTTTTGAACGGCCGCCATTGTTCTCTTCTGCATTAGAGAGAAAAAGTTGCTCCCCCAAGCCTATATGCTCTGCCAACCGGGTAAAGCCCTCCTCGTTGACCAGCGAAGCGCGCATCTTTGAGAGCTTGCCTTCGTTGTGTGCGGGGAAACGCTCAAAAAGGTACTGTCCTACAATGAGGTCAAGTACTGCATCTCCTAAAAACTCTAAACGTTCATTATTGTAGGGCTGTTTATAACTTTTATGTGTCAGCGCTTCAATAATGAGCTTTTTGTTTTTGAAACTATAGTTAAGTCTTGTTTCTAATTTTTTAATCTCTTCCATTTGTAACCTTTCATAAATTTTTACTTTTTGACATTTTTTCAACTGACTGTATGGCCAGGGCACTGCATCGCGCTAACTCAGGGTATCTGATATAGTCAGTAACCTTTTGCGCAGTGATGTTGTGTGTGGCAGATACTTTAAGGTAGTCTCTCCAAAGATCGAGGTTTATTACCTTTTGGAAATCTCGCTGCTGCCACTTTTCTAGCCAAATATTGATCCCTTTAACGACATAGATCGCGTCTGTGATGATGGTGACTTCACAAGGCTCTTTTAGTAGCTTAAGACCTTCTATAACGGCTTTGAGTTCCATCTGGTTGACACTACAGGACGTTTGAATGCCTTGCTGCTCTTTAATACTTTGGGCATATTTCAGTATCAGCCCATACCCTGTCATAGTCTCATTCTCGAGAGCAGTAGCACTACTGTAGAGAGTGATGTGCTTCAACATGATCCTTTGTCAGTAAGATCTCCGTTACTACCGAGTCAATACTATGACAGTTTGGACATCGATGGAAGCTAAACGGATAGATCTGTTTACACTCACCACACAAGTAGTCAAACTGAAGTGTTGCTCCTGATTGGTCTGCAATGTTGAGCTTGATGAGTACATCAAACTCAAAAACAGTACTCTCTTGAACCACCAGTTCTACACCCTTGGCACTAAAAAGTTCTCTTAGGTAGCTATTGCTGTGAATTATATCTAAATTTGCCTCAGCATCGGGTGCATTCCAAAGCAGATCGACCAAGCGTTCCGTCTCTCCCATGTCTAAGTTCTCCCAAGCGAGTTTGGGTGTAAAACGAAAGAGATACTCAAATATAAGATAGCTCAGAAGATGATGCTCTTTATAGAGTCCTAAGAGGTGTTGCGACTTCTGCTCAACACTAAACTTTGGACTTCGAATAATAGAGATAGCTTGGAGATAGATACGGTCTTTGGTGTTATTGATACCCAGTTCATCTAGAGGTTCCAAAACCTCCAGGGCCTTGTCGAACTGATGCATTTTTTCATAGATAATAAGGAGGTAACGCAGTGCTTTGGGTGTTCGTGGGAACTGTTTTAAGATCTGTAAAAAGATCTCTTGTGCCCGCTCTAAAAAGCCAGCTTTGAAGTAGGTCTGACCCAGTAAAAAGAGAGTCTCTTTTTTTTCGTTGGGATCTTTTTGAACCTCAAGCATAATGAGATAGATCTCAATACATTTTTCATAGTCACCATTATGGTAGTAGGTTTGGGCCATGATGAGAGCAGATTTACCAGAGATGGCCTTGGATGTCATAAGGGATTTGAGCTCTTGTTCTGTGGGCATCGAGTCGAAGACGTTCATAAAACTTTTAAGGTAACGTGACTCTTCATTGCGTTTAAAACGCCCCCACCAGTAAGAGAAGAGGGCGATGACAAAAATAAGAGAGAAGAAGATGATAACACCAAAAAGTGGATCACGAAACTCAATAAACAGACTGTTCATACCCTCTCCAAACTGAAATACATTTTGGTAATTATACCCCACTGTTACTTTCAGATGTTATCGATAGCGTCTTTTATCTTAATGCTCATGCCCTTAGTATCACAAAATCATCACACTTGGGAGATAATGACGAAGATAATGTTAATTATATTGACTTTAAACGTCATAAACCCCTATAATGATGATGAAAATAAAAAAAAAGAAGGTTTATTCGTCAATGGCTATCAGTTATATTAGACCAGATAAATATTTTGATGGTGCCTTTGAGCAGCTCAAAAGTATTAATGCTTATGCCCAAGCCAGTAACATTGTGGTTACGGATGAGTATGTCGATCACACTTCACAAAACAATGCGTTAGAGAGTCGAGATGAAGTTGTTGCATACTTCAAAAAAAACCAAAACAGAGATCTGCTTATATCGGATATTTGGGTCTTAAGTAGTAATATACCAGATCTTTTACAGATGTTTGCCTGTCTCTTAAAAAATAAGATGCGTATTCATGTTCTCAATGCGGGTGTTGTGATCGATCAAAAAAGTGACGTGATGTTGGTCTTAGGGTTGATTGATCAGTTGCGCCAGATACTCCAGGGACGGGACAAAAAGATGATCGGCCGTCCAAAAGGAAGCCGATCTTCTTCAAAGTTTGATCCCTACTTGGAACGCATCATCACTTATATTCGTGAAAATGTGAGTGTCAGTGCGATGGCAAGAGAGATGGGCGTAAGCCGAAGTTCTCTAAAAGACTACATAGAGTCAAGGGAACTTAAAGAGGTGGCCAAAGGTTTGGTCACTTTGGATGTTCCTATGGATGCAGAAGAGAAAGTAATAGGGACGATTTCCTGTCCCCAAACTAAAAAAAATATAGAGGAGAACAGCATATGAGCAACACAACAAACGTTGAAAAAAAATCAACTAAAGACTATTTAACAGGGTGGATCCCACTGCGTATTAAAAGATATTGGTTTTATGCACTGATCACAGCTTTTGCACTGATCGCACCGTGGATTGAAGTAGGGGGTAACCATCTCTTTTTGCTTTCTTTTGACAAGTTGAAACTGCACCTTGCCTTTGTACAGTTTGACATGCAAGAGATGTACTTGATGCCATTTATTTTGATGATATTGTTTATAGGTATCTTCGGCTTGACTGTGGTTGGTGGCCGTGTCTTTTGTGGATGGATGTGTCCACAGACGATCTTTCGTGTCATTTACCGTGACTTTATAGAGACCAAGCTTTTGGGTCTGCGTAAGCGGATTAAAAACAAGCAAAAAGATCCAGACATGTCCAAGATGGAGAACAAGGTCAAAAAAGTGATCGCTGTACTGTTGTGGACAATTTTGGCTTTTGTCGCGGCAGCAGACTTTTTATGGTTCTTTGTCCCACCAGAAGATTTCTTTAGCTATATGATGCACCCTATGGACCATCTGGTTCTTGTGGGTACACTTGTAGGTATCGCTGCCTTTTTGATTGTTGATATTGTAATGATCAAAGAGAACTTCTGTATTTATGTTTGTCCATATTCTCGTGTACAGTCTGTACTTTATGATGATGACACGGTTATGGCGATCTATGATCCACATCGTGGGGGTAAGATATATGATGACCATACCAAGCTTTACTCAAAACAAAAAGATATTCGTGCTGCGGAACCACAGTCTGAATGTACTGCCTGTGAGTCTTGTGTAACGGTCTGTCCAACCCATATTGACATCCGTCAGGGTCTACAGTTAGAGTGTATTAACTGTCTTGAGTGTGTTGACGCTTGTACAACAGTAATGGGTAAATTGGGTAAAGAGTCACTGGTTCGCTGGTCGAGTGACAAAGAGGTGATCTTTCAAGAGGGTAAAACCAACTATTTCCGTCCGAAAGTGATCGGTTATGCGGTGATCTTAGTAGCGATCATGGCGATCTTGGGGTATATGAGTACAACCAAAGAGCATATGTTGTTAAACATCAACAAAGAGAGCCGTCTTTATACCGTGAAGCCCCATGCTGAAGGAACGCGTGTAAACAATGCTTATGTATTTTTACTTCAAAACACTGAAAACAAGGACCATAAGTTCTACTTCGATGTGATCGCTCCAAAAGGTTATGAGGGCAAGATCAAGATCTTAAAACCGTCTGCGCCATTTACAGCGCATCCAGGTGCTAAAAAGAAGAAGGTTGTGATCTTGTATACTGATGAACTTCTGGTAGATGACAGCTCAAAAGACACCATCGTTCCGATTACGATCCGTGCTTATGCTATGGATGATAAAGAGAAGATCGTGGTAGATCGTCACTCTACCTTCACTTTCCCTCGCCGCGATATTTACGACGCAGCAAAATAGAGCAAATGTACGTGCATAGATGCACGTACAGCTCACCTTCTGTTTTATCTTACCTCATAGATCATCTATAGTTTTAAGTCACCTAATAAAGAAAAAAAGTCTATAGTCTTCCAAACCATTTTTCTTTGATAGTATTATCTTGTGGGCACTTGTCTGTATAGGGATGATGACGGTTGTTGTTTCTGTATAAACTTCTTTTGTATTTATGCAAAAAGGTATATGGAAACTTCTACCAACCTCTGTTGGGCGGTCTAATAATGCTGTAAGTGCTCTTTTTTTAGCTGTTAAACTTCTTTAAAAGTAACTGGATCTTATGGGCGGGTACTGCTTTAGAGATGTGAAAACCTTGTGCATAATCAATACCCAATGCCCTTACAACCTCAAGTGTCGGTGCATCTTTGACATACTCAGCAATACTTTGAGCCCCCATGACATGAGCAAACTTGTTAATACTTTTGGTAATGGCAAGGGAGTCAGCATTGGTGGTGATGTCTTTAATAAATTGTCCATCTATCTTAATAAAATCCACCTGCATCATAGAGAGGTTGGAGAAGTTCGAATGACCGGTCCCAAAGTCATCGATAGCGATAGAAAAACCGGCACGTTTAAGGGCATTAAAAAAGTTCATGCTTGTGTTTGCATCCTCAATGGCCTCTGTCTCTAAAAGTTCAAAAACGATTTGTTTTGCACTGATATTATAGACCTTGAGCTGTTGGATAATATAGGCAAAGATCCTTGGGTCTTGAATATCTTTAAATGAGAGGTTGATCGAAAAGGTTTGCTCAGAGTGTTGGGCTGCTACTTCATAGACCTTTTGGATCATCATCAAAGTGATCTCATGGAGTCTTCCCATCTTCTCTGCACTCTCTAAAAAATAAAAAGGAGCGACGGCTTCACCATTCTCTTCTATACGTACCAAGGCTTCAAATTTCTCAATTTTCTTCTCTTTAAGATTATAGATAGGCTGAAAATAGGGAACAATACGTTTTTGAGAGATGGCCTCTTTAAGACGTCCTGCCCAGAGTTGGTTCTCTGCTATCTGATCACTGCGATCAAAACTCTCTTGATAGACCATAGGTACGGAGGTCTTGTCGTCAAGAGCACGCTGCAGTGCCAAGTC
>WGDB01000012.1 GCA_015493495.1 Helicobacteraceae bacterium
ACCCACGCAGGCCATTGTAACTGCTACTATCACCGTGTCACCCGTAACCTCATCTTGCAAAACTCCAAAGCCAAACTTACTGTAAAACCTTATCTTTACGCCAATTCTGTCACGTCACCCCCGCTAACATCAGCTGTACCTCATCAACAAATATAAATTTCAGGAATATAAATGAAAACGACACTACTATCACTCGCCGCAATTGCGACACTTTCTACAACACTTTATGGTGCTAACGCTTATACACTCGAGAACATCAACGTTACCTCAAGCCAGGATACAACCTTAAATAAAAAAGATGTCCCGGACAGTGTTACAATCATCACTAAAGAAGCACTTCAAGAGTCACGCATAAACACCCTGGCTGAAGCGCTTAACAAACTGGGCAATATTGCCATGACACAAAATGGTGGTCCCGGCAAGACAACTTCTATGTTCGTTCGTGGTATGAACACCAACCAGATGCTAGTCCTGATCGATGGTGTACGCTACAACAATGTCACCGGTTCAAATGGTGCTGCACAATACTCGCAGATCATGCTCTCTAATGTAGAACAGATAGAGATCATTAAAGGGGCACAGTCAGGTGTCTGGGGTGCTGATGCCAGTGGCGGTGTCATCAACGTCATTACCAGTCGTGCCAAAGAGGGTCTGCATGGTGTGGCCAACATCGAGTACGGTTCATTTGACACTAAAATAGCATCACTTCAAGCATCATACGCGACAGAAGACTTTGATATTTTAATGGGTGGTTCTTATTTTGACATGGAAGGCTTTTCTGCGGCAGAACCTACCAGTACCTCTCCTGATTTTGGAAAAAGAGGCTCCGACCTGGGGTGGGAAACAGATGCCTACACTAACAAATCTTTTAATGCAAAACTAGGATGGAATATTACAGAAGGCGATCGTATTGAAGCTTCTGTTGAGACCATAAACAGCTATGTTGAGTATGATGCGGGAGCAGGTGTAGACGCAGAAAATGTTGATGACCCTTTTGGTTATGGTCCATCAAACTATTTCAACAACCTGAAAAATCGTTTCTATTCCCTCTCATACCAGCATACTGATGATGTCAATGATGCGAAGATCGTCTATAACAAATCCACATTTAACCAAGATCAGTATGGTGGGTATACAGGTTATGTAGATGAGGCGAAGATCAATGACAAGATCACCTATGCTGATGACAGTTTTGTTCTTCTTGGCGGATCTTATCAGAAGTTTAAGATTAACAAAGATGGCGGTACAGATCTCAATGAAGACTTCAATGCCAAGTCAGTTTTTGCTACTAACTATAACAAATTCAACCTCTTTGATGATCTCTCTACCATTGTCACAGAATCGCTGCGTTATGACAACTACAGCAAGTTTGACAACGCTACTACCGGAAAGGTTGGTGTCAAACAGTATCTATATAAAGAGTTATACCTTAGTGCCAATGCAGGTAACGGATACAACGTACCAACACTCGACCAACTCTTTAATGCTTATTGGGGAACAGCAACCCTCACACCTCAAAAAACAGTTACGACAGATATCACACTTGGAACAGATACACTTTGGGTTACTGCTTTTTATAACACTATTACAGATGAGATCAGTTACGACTTTACAACCTATCACTTTACAAATATTGATGGAAAGTCCAAGATAAAAGGTGCCGAACTTGGATATAAAGACTACTTTTTCGATCTTTTAGGATTAAGTGCTAACTATACTTATATCTCTGCTGAAAATGATCAAGGAGAAGAACTTGCAAGACGTCCAAAACATCAAGTGGACGCATCTATAGTCTACTATGTCACTGAGAATCTGGACCTTGGACTTAATGGACAATACGTAGGAGAGCGTTTTAATCGTGCAAATAGACAAGGTGCTCAAACAGGTAAATATGTCATCGCTAATTTTGTTGCCAACTACAACTTTAATGAGTATGTAGGCATTTATGGTAAAATCGACAATATTACCGACGAGTACTACCAAACTGTTGATGGCTATGCAACAGCCAAGCGCAGTTACTACATCGGTCTGACTGCCAAATACTAGGACTAACATGAAGATCTTTTCTCTGACAGACAACACACCAGCATCTTTGCCAAAAGGGCGTGCTGACTTCTTGCTGGCGGCCTCGGTGACACACACCTGTGACATCCAGGGTATCACCCAGGCAGGGCTTCCGGGGAAGATGTATCTTACCCCGACGCTCGATGCGGAGTTTCTCTCGACAGGAAAGGTCTTCTCTCTTGAGGATCTGGCCGAAACCGCGTCAGGCATCCCAACACCCGGTCTGCTTACACGGGCAGTGCATACTCTTGCCCCTTTTAAAACAGTAAAGATCCTGGACCTGGGTCTCGAGGTCAAGCCGCAGCAGTGTGAGTTGCTCTCTTTTGACATCTACCCGACCCCCTCCATCGCTTCTGAAAACAGTTTCGATGCCCAAGCCGTCTTTGAAAAAGGGCGTGCCTTTGGACGCAGTTATAAGCCGCAGGGTGATTATGTCATCATAGGAGAGTCTACACCGGCAGGGACGACAACTGCCCAGGCTGCTGTACATGCGCTGGGACTGAACAATACGGGGCTTTTTGCCTCTTCATTCAAAGATGCACCGACACAGATCAAACAGGCAACTATAGATAAAGCCCTCTCCAAGATCACCTCCGACATGGGGCTCTTCAACAAGCTTTCACATACGGCAGACAACACATTGATGTTCGTCGCCGGTTTTCTGCTCGAAGCGAGTCATCAGACAGAGGTCGTGCTTGCAGGAGGTACCCAGATGGCAGCAGCCCTGCTCATCGCCGATGCCATCGCCAGCCGCGACAGCATCTACCATGATCCCCGTCACATCACCCTCTGCACCACCCGCTGGATCGCAAAAGATGGCGCTTCCAACATCAATGCCCTGCTTTCACAGCTCAACTTCAGAGCCAAGGCATGCTATGCAGACTTCCTCTACGAAGATGCCAACATCCCGGTGCTCAAACTCTATGACAAGGGTGAGGCCAAAGAGGGTGCCGGTGCCGGTGGCGCACTCGGCTACGGCTATATGCAGGGGCTCACCCAAAAAGAGATCACCGCAGAAGTGGAGCGCTCCATGATGGCTATGAGTAGTTAGATGATGTTCCCCTTTACTCTTCACTCTTTACGCTTCACTAAAAAGGTTTTTCTATGAAAACCCTTTTTATAGGCGGTATTAAAAGCGGTAAATCCCTCCTTGCCGAACAATACATTTTAAACCAAAAACTAGAAACTAAAAAGCAAAGCCTATACTACCTCGCTACCACCGAATTTGTTGATGAAGAGATTCAAAAACGTATAGAGATCCATCAAAAACGAAGAGAAACCCAGTTTATTACTATTGAAGAGCCTTTGAACCTAGTCAAAAAAGTCTCTTCACTTGACCAACCCGTTCTCATAGAGTGCACCACCATGTGGATCAACAATATGCTCTACCACAACAGAACAAAAGAGCAGATTTTTGAACACATCGAGACCCTGATGCAGCTCGATCACGACATCGTCATTGTCCACAACGACGTCGGCAGCGGCATCATCCCTGACAACGCCCTTGCACGGGAGTATGTCGATATCAGCGGCATCGTTGCCCAAATGATCGCTGCTCAATGTAGCGAAGTCTACCACTGCATCGCGGGCATCTCCACAAGGATAAAATAGATGTTTGAGCACTTCAGCAGAGGGACATTGGTTAACTTTTTTAGCAAAACGTTAAGAAAAAGGCAAGCTGCACCCAAGGGGCAGACCCTGTCCCACTCCACCACCAAGGAAGAGATGTGAGTAAAGAGCAACCCGACATTCAAAATTCATCAGAAGGTGAATTGCGAAGCAAGAGAGGCTCCCCTGGGGGATTCATCATTCATCATTTCATCATGGGTATTGCCTTGGCAATATCCATGATGACGACCCTCCCTTTTTTCAAGATCCATGACTTTTTCAAGGGCATCAACGGCTACGCAGTCATGTCTTATCCGCTGGTTGGGGCACTGCTAGGTGCACTGCTGTGGCTCATCTACACCCTTCTGCTTCCGCTCTTTCCCGAAGCCCACCTTCATATCATCCTCTTTGTTCTCTGGGTCGTGCTGACCGGGGCCCTGCATCTTGACGGTTTTTCCGACACGGTCGATGGACTTTTTGTTCCCAAAGAGCGCGCAGAAGCCGTGATGAAGGATCCTCATGCCGGTGGTATGGGGATGATCTTTTCTATCACTTTTCTTATTTTCAAAGCCTCGAGTCTCTGGTTTCTGGATGCCATCTACCTGCTGCCCGTTATCTTGATGCTTTCACGCTACAACGCCGTGCTGGCCATCTACTTTTTCCCCTATATCCGCAAAGAGGGCATGAGTACCCTCGCCAAACAGGAGTTCACACAAAAGCAGCTTCTCCTCTCCTCTCTTTTTGTACTAAGTGTTGTTCTATTCACCAAGAGCTGGCTGCTGCTGGCCTTCTCACTGCTGACACTCCTGCTTGTCAAAAGATTTTTCATCAAACGGCTCGGCGGCTTCAGCGGCGACATCTACGGTTTTCTTATCGAGATCACCGAACTGGTTCTGCTCAACATCCTGCTTATCGGAGTGAGTGCATGACCATTACTCTTGTGCGTCATGGCGAGGTAGACGAAGCCTTTCACCACTGCTACAACGGGCATAACGACATCGCGCTTTCTGCCAAGGGAAAAAAAGAGGCGCAACGATTGGCACAAACGCTTCAAAACCACCATTTCGACGCCATCTACAGCTCGGATCTGAGACGATGTCAAGAGACAGTAGCACCCATTATAGACCTATTAAGTCCAGTAACCTCCGCCACCGTCACTCCAGCCCATTCTCCATTTTCCATTTCCCATTCCCCCGTTCCCATTCCCCATTTCCCCTCTCAAGCGTTGAGAGAAAAGTCCTGGGGACGCCATGAGGGGATGACCTTCGATGCCATTGTCGAGAGAGACGGCCTTGTCTATGAACACTTCGAGCAGTGGATCAACGCGCTCGATGGCGAGCCTTACGATGCCTACATCGACCGTATACAACACTTTTTCACCCAGACACTGCCCCAAACAGGCTATAACAGTGTGTTAGTCGTCACCCATGCCGGCGTGATCCGGGTACTGATGCACATTATAAAAGAGATGACGCTTGAAGAAGCTTTTAGCATCGATTTTCCTTACAGTGCCTATACTACGTTAAACACAGAAACCTGGAGATTTGGAGAGACTGTATGCGTATCTTAGTACTTTTTTTACTCACACTCAGCCTCTACGCCCAGGAACGCATCGTGACCCTGAGCCCTGCTATTGCCGAGATCGTCTCGGGACTCGGTGAGACGCAGAACATCGTCGGTGTCAGTGACTATACCCTCTATCCTTCTCAGCTCACTAAAAGACCAAAAGTCGGCGGCTACACCACCCTCTCGCTGGAGCGCACCCTCGCGCTCAAACCCACCCTCGTCATAGGCTTGCAGCACCAACAGCCCTTTCTCGACAAACTGCAGCACTTCCACATCAAGACCAAGACTCTCACCCTTGGCAGTACTCAGCAAATAGAGTCCTCCATCTTCCAGCTGGGCGAACTACTCCAACAGCCTAAAAATGCCCAAACCATGATCCAAAACATTGAGGATGCCAAAAGCAGTGCTCCACATAACGAGAACAACGACTCGGTCCTGGTAGTCTTCGCAAGTTCCAGTGAGCTTTCCCGAGGGGTCTATGTGGCAGGGCACGACCTCTTTTTTGAGGAGATCCTGGAGAGCTGTAACACCCACAACGCCTACAGAGACGACTATAACATGCAGCCCGTTATGAGCATAGAGAACATTATTGCCAGTAATCCTGATAGAGTTTTATTGTTGCTGGGTCCTCTTGACAAAGTAGACCCGATGGCCGTTAAGAAACAGTGGATGTCGCTGCCTATCAAGGCGGCCAAAGAGCATAAGATCACTGTCATCCAAAATGACTACATCCTTATCCCTTCACAGCGTATCGCCAAAAGCATCCAGACCATATGCGGAGTCCTCAAATGATCAGTGTAGAAGCCCTGAACTGTGGATACGAAGAGACAATCCTCAAAAACCTCAGCATCACGACCGCAAACAACCTTGTTATCCTCGGGGCGAACGGTGCGGGTAAAAGTACCTTTGCCAAAGCGCTCTGTACTCTGTTACCTTACAGCGGCAAGATCACGCTGAACGATCACCCACTGCAAGAGCTCTCTGCCCAGGAACGTGCCAGGACCATCACCTACATCCCGCCCAAACTTGAGAGTTACGATACCTTCATCACTGTTTTGGACTTTGTCTTGATGGGAAGACACCCCTACAAGTCACCCTTTGAAGCCTACTCTGAAAAAGATGAGACACTGGCACGTTCACTCATCGAGGAGCATGCCTTAGACCCCTACAAAAAGATCGGTGAACTCAGTTCCGGTCAGCAGCAGCTGCTGCTCATCACCCAGGCACTTGCCCAAGAGAGCAAGATCATCATCTTCGATGAACCTACCGCCAACCTCGACCCGCACCATAAGGTAGCGTTTTACAAAGCACTGCAATCCCTTGACGCTGCTACACAAAAAGTCGTTATCACCCACGATCTTAACCTCGCCTACAAGCTTGGCTACGAGGTCCTGTTTATTCAAGACGGCGCGGCTGAACACTACGTCGATGCCGACACTTTTTTTACAAAAGCAAATCTAAAAAGATCGTATGGCGTTGACTTTAGCATTGAAGATGGCATATTGGGGGTGGTCTATGGCTAGAGAGCTCTTTATTTTCACCCTCCTGGCCCTCACCCTGCTCTCTCCTTTTATAGGCGCTGTCGAGATGCAGTGGCACTCCCTTTTTCAGACAGGCTCACTTGAACAGGCCATCTTTTTTGACCTCCGTCTGCCCCGTCTGCTGCTTGCCTTTTTCGCAGGGGCCATCCTCGCGCTCAGTGGCTGGCTCTTTCAAACCCTTTTTAGAAATGCACTGATGACACCCTTTACCCTGGGCATCTCCGGCGGTGCTATTTTGGGAACAGGGATCGCAGTCGTTTTGGGGCTTAACCTCGTCCTCTTTGGCGTCAACCTCTCTGCACTCTTTGGTTTTGCAGGGGCCTTTGGCTCGGTACTGCTCATACTCTGGCTCGCGCGTTATGTCAGCCACAGAGGAAGTAACGCCCTTTTGCTGCTGGGTATCGCCCTCTCCTTTTTCTTCTCAGCTGCTTTGATGGTCCTCTTCTCTGTCGCCACCGCCATGCAGTCACATGCCATCCTGCACTACACCATGGGCTCACTCTCGACACTCGGTTACACACAGGTCGTTGCGGCAGCTGTGATGGTATTTATGTTGGTACTTGTCCTGCAGCGCAGACGTTTCGAGCTCTCTCTGCTCGCGGTCAATGATGAACACGCACGCCTGAAGGGGGTAGACACCAAAAAGCTCACCTACTTTTTACTGCTTGTGAGCTCCCTTGCCATCGGTGTACTCATCTCCATCACCGGCCCCATAGGCTTTGTCGGACTGATCATCCCCCACGTCGTACGCAAACTCTACCCTCGAGCCAACCACGAAC
>WGDB01000013.1 GCA_015493495.1 Helicobacteraceae bacterium
GCTCTTTTTATCCCTCCCTTCGGGCACAAGAGAGGAGCCCACACTCTGCGTTGCCCTTTCTCGCCTTAGCTATGGCTAGGGCTTCAAAAGGTCGCCTTGATTGTGAACTCCTCTCTAGCGCTGAGGATGGCTAGGATTTTTAGAGGTGCCCTATATATGATTAATCCTTTTTTATTTTATCTTGTTTAGTTACTACCGTTGCAGTTTAAATTGTGGCGAACCGAACTTTTTTTCTCTGTCGCGTCAAAGAAATAGTTTTCGAGAAAAAAAGAGAGACGCTGTTGTTGATTGGAAGTTACTTTCAATCTAAAGCAATAACAGTGCCGTTCTTTGTATTGCTACGGTTCCAGTTGTTAGTGCTGCGAGTTTGTTAGAATTGGGATGAAAGCGAGTAGCTTTCAATTTAAAAGATGCGTCACCGCTGGCTCTTCTTCTCTAGCATCTGCAAGGCCGAATGGAACTCTCTTTTTAACGTTAAAAAAATGACACTGTCTGAGACGTAGTCGAGTTTGTCATTTTTAGTTAAAAGGAGAGTGGAGTGAGGGTAGTCGGTAGCTACCGACCCTGAAGCCCGCTAGAGGCGATTTTTTTGTTTATCTTTTTTTCGAGTAAAAAAGAGAAAGATTGGAAAGATAAAACTTCATAGTCAAAACAATTTGAAAACAACTATAGTCTCTAACTTAAGCGTTTAGTCATAAAGCGCAATAACTTCGATCTCTACTAAAGCATTTTTAGGCAAAGTCTTGGCTGCTACCAAAGAACGTGCAGGTTTATGCTCACCAAAAGCTTTAGCGTAGATCTCATTGACCGTTACAAAGTCATTAATGTCAGCGACAAAAGCCATGACTTTAACAACACGATCAAGAGAAGAACCGGCCTCTGCCAAAACGTTACGAAGGTTCTCAAAAACCTGCTCTGTCTGAAGAACAACATCATCTTCAACCATCGTGCCATCAGGACGAAGTGCGATCTGCCCTGAAGTATAGACCATACCATTGACTTTAACTGCTTGTGAATAAGGCCCGATCGCTGCCGGTGCCTTGTTAGTTACTACAAATTCCATATTTATCCTTGTTAATTAGTTTGATGTGAGAGCAGTGCCGCTCTCTTCTGCTTTTCATATTTGCGTTCGACATCACCCATCATTGAGAGATAATCCTCTGTCTGCCAATATCCGGGTACACTGTAAATAACACGACCATCAGGTGCTAAAAAGTAGGTCATGGGTACCATCGGTGCTTTTAAACATGGCGGATATTTGTCCTTGCCTCTTGTTAAAGCAACAGCAGCATACTTTTTATTGAGGTTTTTAATGACGACTTTATCTTCTAAAGTCGTAGCCTCTAACTTGCGACACCATCGACAGGTCTCAGAGGTGATCACAGCATAGATAATCTTGTCCTCTTTTTGAGCCTTGGCTTTAGCTGCTGCAAAGCTGCTGTTCCAAGTAATGTCATCAGCCTGCAAAGTACTTAACATCAATAAAATTGTAATGATATAACGCATTGATATCCTTTCGATGACGACATTGTAGCAAATGAAACTAAAGCAATATTATTGATATCTGTCCTATAATAAAATATAGCGAAAAGGGAGAGAGACATGTCAACACTTAAAAAAGAACTTCTTAGCGAAATAACATCACTTAACACAACGGTAATAGAGTTACGTCACCACCTTCATGAACATCCCGAACTCTCCAATCAAGAGGAGAAGACTACAGCCCTGCTCCAAGGGATATTAAGTGATGCCGGTCTCAAGGTCACCACCTATCAAAACCATTATGGACTCGTTGCTGAACTTATTGTTGATCCTGCCAAACCCTTTATCGCCTTACGCGCTGACATTGACGCCCTCCCTATCCATGAGCAGACTCTGATCAATTACAGTTCAGAGACCAAGGGAATTATGCACGCTTGCGGTCATGATGCCCATACTGCTATTGTACTAGGAGTGGCACTCGCTTTTTCTAAACTCCAACAGCCCTTGCCTGCTAACTTGCGTTTTATTTTCCAGCCGGCAGAAGAGGTCTTAGATGCCGGCGCCCAAGAGATGATTGAAGATGGCGTTTTAGAAAATGTCAAAGCCATCTTTGCCCTACACGCCTACCCTTACCTCCCCACAGGACAGATAGGCTACAAATATGGTGTCATGCTCGCCTCTGCTGACATGTTTGAGATCCGCATTAAAGGCAAAAGTGCTCATGGTGCCCGTCCACACGAAGGAGTAGATGCTATCTTGGTCACCTCTATGGTCGTCAACTCCCTCAACCACATCGTCTCAAGACAGATCGACCCTCTCCACCCTGCTGTGATCTCCCTTGGTACCATTGAGGGAGGAAAGGCAGCTAATGTCCTTTGTGACCATGTCACACTTAAGGGTACCGTGCGTACTGTCAACCATGAGATCCGCAAAAAGATCCCAGAGATGATGGAACTCACCATCGATGGTATCTGCAAGTCTATGCATGCCTCATTTGAGTTTGAATACAACTTTGGAACACCAGAGGTACTAAACGATAATGCTATGGTCGACCTCATTGTCTCTGAGGCACAAGAGCTCTTAGGCTCAGAGAACTGTATTGACCTGCAAGACCCTGTTATGGGCGGTGAAGACTTTGGATTTTACTTAGAAAAAATCCCGGGTGCCTTTATCCGACTGGGAACCTGTTCAGATGAGAAAGAGAGCTGCTACTCTCAACACAACAGTCGCTTTAATGTCGATGACAATGCCTTGGAGTATGGTATGAAGGTCTTGGCAGCCACTGCGTTAAAGGCATTGGAAAATGTCTGACACCCTCTCTTTAAGTCTCTATCACACAGATGACATCATCCTCATCTATACAGCATTGCAACAGCTTGAGAAAAGAAGTGGTTACCACTTTAATAAAATGAAGCGTGCCTTACAAGAGCTTTTGGAAAACACTTTAGAACATGCCTATGATGACAAAAAAGAGGACGAGATCGCCATTAAAGTCACCTTTTCTCTCCAAGAGTGCCAACTCCAAGTCACACTCCAAGAGTTTGGAAAACCTTTTGACTTTTCACCCTACCTGAGTGAAGCCATCGATGGAAGCAGTGATCATGCTAAAGGTTTTTATCATATCTATGACTTGGTGGACACTTTTTATTTTGCAAACTTAGGTAAAGAGGGAAAACGGTTCACCCTTATCTCACAACTAAAAAACTGTTCATTAACATCCCCTGAACAACCATCAGAAAATAAAAACACCCTTCATATCTTGGACGATATAACCGTACGTACATTTCAAGAAGAGGATGCCGAAGCTATCAGCCAACTCATCTATAAAAATTATGACTACACATACTACAAACCTTTTTTCTACACTCCAAAAAGTGTTAAAAGTGCCAATCTGCAAGATACCATTCACTCAATCTTAGCCTTGCATCATCAAAAGATCATAGGCCACTTCGCGCTTGTACCACGTATCAACACCCACTGCTGCGAAGTCGCTGTAGCAGTAGTCCATCCCAACTATAAAAGCATGGGTGTTATGGGACGTATGTTTGACACACTCATAAACGAGGCTACCAAACGTAACTACCGTTCCATCTTTGGAGAGGCCATTATGCTGCACCCCTACAGCCAGAAGGCCAACCTCAACAAAGGGATGAAAGAGTCTGCACTGGTTTTAGGGCTTGTACCCAACGATATTGAGATAGAACATAATCTTAGGTTACCCAAACGTAGTGGCGTCTTAGTCGGTTACAGACTCTTTGAAGATCAGCACTACGCGTTAAATATTCCTAGTCAGTATAAGCAGTGGATAGATA
>WGDB01000014.1 GCA_015493495.1 Helicobacteraceae bacterium
GCTCTTTTTATCCCTCCCTTCGGGCACAAGAGAGGAGCCCACACTCTGCGTTGCCCTTTCTCGCCTTAGCTATGGCTAGGGCTTCAAAAGGTCGCCTTGATTGTGAACTCCTCTCTAGCGCTGAGGATGGCTAGGATTTTTAGAGGTGCCCATATAGAAAAGACTACTCACACTCCTGTTAATCACATTCAAACTAACCTCTAAATTGCTAGTGTTTCATTGTCGGTATGCCAACAAGTCAATATTAGCTATATTTATACCATCACTTGATGTTTATCAATCCTTTATTTTCCTAAATGCCTTACCATACGCTTGTATAACCTGTTATCCAAAGTTCTCTTTGGGTACTATATTCAAAACTATAAAAAGAAAAATGATGAAATACTTACTCATTCTCTCTCTTACTTTTTCTTCTTCCCTTCTCTCACAGGAGCTTACAGGGAAAAAAGTCTTTGAGACCTATTGTTGGGGCTGTCATCACCAGACAGCCGTTGCTTTTGGACCCCCTTTTAATGAGATCGCAGCCAAACGTACTAAACAGGAGATAGAGGCTTATGTCATCTCTCCTAAGTCTATGTACAAAGCGTTTGGTTATAGACGTACTGCCATGACACAATTTCATCTTAATGACCATGAGTTAGACCTCATCTCAGACTACATCCTTAGCTTTAAAGGTAAAAAATAATGTTTAGACTCACCAATCTCATCGCCTCTGTCGTTGAGAACAAACCAGAGCGTATTTTAGATGGTGCCATCGCTATCTGGAACTTCACCAACCGCTGTAACCTCTCTTGTCTGCACTGTTACTCCAAGTCAACACTTGACGAGGTTGACACACTCACAACTGAACAGATTAAAAAGACCATCTTAGAGATGAAGGCCAACGGCGTTAAATTCATCATCTTCTCAGGTGGAGAACCGCTGACCAGAAAAGATCTTTTTGAGATCGCAGACTTCTGTAAAGAAAACGGCATAGTCACGTACCTCTCAAGTAACGGTCTTTACTTTACTAAAGGCAATGTACAGCGCATCGTGGACACCTTTAACTATGTCGGTATCAGCATTGATGGTGATGAGCCTACCCATGACTATTTCCGTGGACTCAAGGGTGCTTTCAAAGAGACGCTAAAAGCTGTCAAGCTTGCCAACTCTACGGGTGCTAAAGTTGGCATACGTTTTACGATGACCAAAGACACCATCAACTCCTTAGAGTACATCTTCGATCTGGTTGAAAAAGAGGACATTCCTAAGATCTACATCTCCCACCTCGTCTATTCAGGTCGTGGGCTTGACAACCTCAAGATGGACTTGACCAAAGAGCAGCGCCGTAAAGCGGTAGCGTTCATCCTCGACAAAGCTTTTGAGTACTATGAGACAGGCAGAGACATTGAGATCGTTACCGGTAATATGGAGATGGATGCCGTGATGTTCTTAGAGCGTTTTTCACAGAAGTATCCTGAACTCAGAGAGACCATGCGCAAACGTCTGGTCACTTGGGGCGGAAACAGTGCCGGACGCAAACTGCTTAACATCAACTCTGAAGGTGATGTTCGTCCTGATCCATTCTTCCCACTGACCATCGGAAATATCATCAAACAAGACTTTGGTGAAGTTTGGCAAGGCGGTGAACTGTTGGACCAACTGCGTATCCACCCTAGAAAGCAGATCAGCGGTATCTGTGCGACTTGTGAACAGATCGACATCTGTAATGGCGGTTCACGTGCGCGTGCTTACGCGATAACCGGAGACCTCTGGAGTGAAGATCCATCATGTTATTTAACCCAAGAAGAGAGAGAAAATGTTTAAAAAACTATTACTAACTGCCCTTATCACAAGTGTTACGTCATTGACACTTTCAGCACAGAACACTACCTCAACACAAACAACATTCAACACTAACGAAAAAATCTTTGTAGTCGAGAGAGAAAGCAGTTCACTCGCGGTTATTGAGCATGATCTTCCTAAAAGTCACATGACAGGTATGCACAACATGAACCATGGTGTGGTCAAGTTCGAAGGAAAAGACGGTTACGTCATCAGCCGTGATGGTTGGATCATGAAGTTTGACCCTGTAAAAGAGGTAAAGCTAAAAGAGTTCAAGACCAGTGATAGCGCCATAGGTTTTACGGTTACTAAAAACTATTTGGCCGTGGCCAACTACGCCAAAAAAAGTGTAGACATCCTCGACCGTGACCTTAACCCCTTGCAGTCGTTTGAGACAGGTTCTAAAAACGTGGGTATCAAAAACTATAAAGAGTACCTCATCTTTGCTCAGATGGACAACGATAAACTCACCATCTTAAAAGACACCAACTACGGTAAGGGACTGCCAAAGTTTGTCATCTACAAAGAGTTTAAAGATGTCGGTATTATGCCTTTTGACGCGATGATCAAAGACAACAACTACATCGTTGGCTTTTTTCAGAGTAAATTCTTTGGGGTCATCAACCTTGACAAGATGACTTACACCAAGATCGACATCCTTCTAGGTGACAGACAACCTGTACTTAAAGTACCACACTTCGGTTTTTGGAGTATTGGTGGCGGCTACGTCTTTATCCCTGCAGTGGGTGACAACAAGGTCCTGGTCTATACCCCTGACTTTAAGTTTGTCAAGAGCATCGAGACTGAGGGTCTTCCTGTCTTTTCTGCCCTCTCTCCAGACAAAAAGTACCTGGCCGTCACCTTTAGCGGTAAAAAGTTTCCAGTCATACAGATCATTGACACAAAAACACTCAAAATCATCAAACGTTTCAAATTTGACGGTAAAGTGTTGCACGTCAGATGGTCAAATATTAGACCAAATCTTTATGTCTCCGTAAACGATGCCAACACCGTTGCTGTTTTAAACACCAAAAAATGGTATTTGTCACGAGAGATTTTTGACGTCAAAAAGCCATCGGGTATCTTTTTATATGAGGAAGCAAAATAATGGGACAGGTATACTTAACAGGCGCAGGCCCTGGAGATATCGAACTACTGACTATGAAGGCATTTCGTGTGGTCAAAGAGGCCGATGTTATCATCTACGATCGTCTTGCCAACCCAGACATCCTCAAAGAGGCTAAAAACGGTTGTGAGTTTGTCTATGTAGGCAAAGAAGATGGCCGACACATCATGCCCCAGGATGAGATCAACGAGACCATCTACCAAAACGCTCTAAAGTATGAAAATGTAGTACGTCTTAAAGGCGGTGACCCCTTTGTCTTTGGACGTGGTGGGGAAGAAGCAGCCTACCTCTATGAGCGTAATGTTGGGTTTGAAATCATCCCAGGGATTACCTCTGCTATCAGTGCTCCAGCCTATGCAGGAATCCCTGTAACGCATCGTGGGGTTGCAGTCTCTTTTAGAGTGGTCACAGGGCATGAGTCACCACACAAAGAGACCTCACAGATCCCTTGGGACAACTTTAAGACCGATGATACCATCGTCTTTTTAATGGGACTGCACAACCTCTCTAAGATTAGCCAAAAACTGATGGAGATCGGCAAACCAGCCGACTACCCATGTGCTGTCATCTCAAGAGGAACAACACCTGAGCAAACTGTCGTCGTCGGTACACTCTCTGACATTGTAGAAAAAGCAAAAGGCGTCCCAACACCTGCACTGATCATTGTAGGCCAGGTTGTCAAACTGCGTAAACAACTCCACTGGTTTGGGCAGTGATCCCACGGGGAACTGATCCCTTTTTCATTTCACAATGACAGTATCTCTCAGTTTTTAACCATCAAAAAAAGCGTAGGTAGCCTTACCGGATCTTTTAGCATGATACATTGCCTTGTCTGCCAAGTTTATCAATGTCTCATGATCTCTAATGCCCTCATCAAAAAGACTGATACCGATACTGCAAGAGACACTCACTATCTCTTCTTTCCAAGCTATCTCTTTCACAGTGACATCTAAAATACTCTGGGCAAGCTGTTTTAATGATGTAACATCTGTATAGTCTCTGATAAGCAGTAGAAATTCGTCTCCGCTTCTTCTTGCCAGTACAGCGTCTTCTGGAATGATCTTGGATATATTTGCAACAATATGTTTCAGTACAAAATCACCTGCTTCATGTCCATAAGTGTCATTGATCTCTTTAAAATAGTCAAGATCTATAAAAAAGAGCGCAAGTTTATTCCGCTGATCGTTTGCAGCTTCTATGCTTTTTATTAGCTCAATATCAAACATCATCCTGTTGGGAATATTGGTCAATGTATCGTAATGTGCCAGTTTATAAAATTTTTCCAACGTCTGTTTGCACATATTTTGCTGGCTTCTTTTTTCATGTATTCCTGCCGCTATATGGCTTAATCTGTCATATAGTGCCTCTAGATCTATAGGTTTTGTGATATAGCCATTGGCTCCATTATTTACCGCTTCGAGAATATTCTCTTTATCATTATATGCCGACATCATGATGACTGGTTTATGCTTATCTATCTTCTGTATCTCTGAGAGCAACTCCAAACCCGTCATCTTCAACATATTGATATCCGTTATTATAATATCCGGGTTTTTTTGGTAAAACAGATGGAAGCCTTCTTCACCGTCAAAAGCCTGATAAAAGGCTTTAACATTATCTTCGAATATCATTTTTATCTGTTGCTGAGTATCTCTATTGTCTTCAACAAAAAGCAGTGTCACATCTTTAAGCAGCATTACTTACCCCTTTGATGATAATGCGAAAGATCGCCCCTCTTTTACTATTATCCAAAAGTATCTTTCCTTCTAATTTTTCCTGTATGATCATTTTACTCATATAAAGTCCTAGTCCTGTACCATTTTTCTCATCTTTAGTCGAAAAATAGGGATCAAATATCTTGTCCATATTTTCTTCATCAACACCCCCAGCGTTATCTTCGATCGATATAACAACATCATCTCTACATTCAATTTCAATAGTGATCTTTTTTTCTTCTATCTGGCGTTCCAGCAGTACATCCTTGGCATTATTGACAATATTGAGTATAGCCTGTCCAAATTCATTGGGATAACCATGGCTGTGACAGTTGTCTGTATGCTTCAGTTGTATCTCGATCCCATCTTTGATATAGATACCTTCCACCATACTGAAAATATCATCCAGTACTTCATTGACACAATAACGCTTCGCTTCAGCTTCTGATCTGAAATAATTTCTAAAATCATCAATGGTACTTGATATCAAAGCGATCTGTCGATGGGAATGTTCCTTAAACTGCTCAAGAGCATCATCATCAAGTTGTCCTATTTGGTATTTGGCGAGTAATACCTGGTTTACAAGTGAAAGATTGTTAAGCGGTTGTCTCCACTGATGGGCGATCATACTGATCATCTCTCCCATTTGTGCCAGTCGTGATTGTTCTAATAAAAAGATCTGCTGTTCTCTGTTTTTTTTAACCTCATCTGCAATCGCCCTATGGAGTCGCTTTTCATTGCTTTTTCGCTCTTCAAATAGAATACCGGTCACATGTACTGTAGAGATATGTGCCAATACAAAAAGGTTATAATCCACAACATTTTCTATCGTTCCATGAAGATAAAAAGCACCCAGACCCAAATAGACGGCATAGGCAGAGACAAACGCTACTACAACACTGAGCATGGCACCATAGACAAATCCCTTTTGTGAGACAACAAAGACAACAACAGGGATCGAAAAGCTCAATAACAGCAAAAGATTGGTAACAGGTATCATCACTTCAATGACATAGATATAAATACTGTATGCTACAGCGTACAGAAGATATTCCAAAATATGCAATGTTCTAAAATGTACCAGCAACAGCAGCAGTGCAGGGGTAATAAGCATCTGTCCCATAATGTTTCCAAACCACCATGAAAAAGTTGTCTCCAGATAGTTCGAAGCCGATATAGAGTGACTCCATACAAGTATTACATTTGAGACTCCTGCACCGAATATCTCAATAATAACCATGATGAAAACCAGACCAGAGATATCTCGAAACTCCAGTAAGCGCTTGTTAAGAGCAAACCTGTGAAAAAGTGCATAACCCATCAAGGCTACCAGAGAGTTGACCGCAGATATACCCAGTGAAGCTAGAATAGGGATATCATTACTAAAAGCGAGAAAGAACTGTCCAACAAAGATACCCAGCCATACCCTTTTACCAAAAAAAAGAATAAAAGCCAGTGCTATCCCTTCTGAAGCAAAAACACCAATATTGACGATCTGATGACCATGTAAAAAAAGTAAACTGACCTTACCAAAGAAAAAGTATAAAAAGGTAAGTGCCAAAATAGGCATGATATAGTTCAAATGATCATTAATAGAAATTTTCATCAAAATTGACAACCTTATTTATCACAGGTTTCCTCTATTCATAAGTAAATTAC
>WGDB01000015.1 GCA_015493495.1 Helicobacteraceae bacterium
AGTGCGAGGTTGGTGGTGTCAACATCATCAATACTTTTTTTGATAACACCACTGTTTGGTCCCATGGTATAGGTCAAAGGGTTGTCGTTTTTATAATAGGTTCCATCCCAGTTCCGTACACTGCCATCGAGACCGATGGTCATCATGAGGGTGTCGGTAAGTCCTGTCAGATTCTTGATCTTTGCTCCCTGGGTGGCTGTTGTCAGGTGACTGGTCATCTTTCCCATCATCGTTGCAGCAGACTTGCGATACTTGGTAGACATAGGATGCTCCACATCTGAGTAATAGTACTCAAAACTGAGTTCCTTGGAGGCAGAGCCAATATTACGGACGATGTACTCTGCGGTATAGATGTTGGAGTCATCATAGAGTGCATCCATCTTGCTCGATGGGTAGAGTACATCATCACTGCGGTTGGCGGTATAGCCTAAACGCAGTTCCTGATCATCTGTAATATCTATAAAGACTTTTCCCATCAGTGTCATCTTGGTATAGGCATCCATATCTCTGTACTGGTCCTGATAGGCAGCACCGGTAGCAGCAGGGTTGATAGCGACGTAGCTGTCGACCTGCTCCGCAAAGTTGTTACCGTCACCATCGAGGTACTGCCCGCTCTTTTCGCCTGACATGCTCAAAAGAAACCTGAAATGCTCCGTGCCCCCACTGATGTCGGCTGCCGCTTTTTGGTACCCAAAACTTCCTGCACCAAGATCAACACTGCCATGGATCTCTTCTGTTGGTTTTTTGGTCTTGACCTTAACCACTGCACTGAGTGAACCGAAGCTCTCTACATCGTAAGGGCCTTCGATGATCTCGATACTTTCGATGTTGTTGGTCAGCACATGAGAGATGGCTGGGTCCATACGGTTGGGACAGGCGCCGTAGATCTTGGCATCATCGATCAGTACATTGATGTTGTCTTTTTTCTGCCCGCGGACGATGATGTCGTTGGCCACACCACTACGGCGAACAAGTGAGATGTTGGGAACTTTATGTGAGAGGGCCGCCGCAGCATCAGCAGACTTGATCTCTTCACCGCTGACATCTTCGAGGGTCGTACTCTCTACTGCTATAGGTTCGATGTCGATCTCTGCGGCACTGAGCAGAGAGATGGTGAGTAGAGAGAGGGGGATAAGTTTGGTGATGTTCATGGTGACTCCGTTTTTCATTTATGAATGGAAGTATAAAAAAAGAGTGTTACATTAGTGTTAATTTTTGAGAAATTGCTATAATTCGCGCATGAATAAAACAGAAAAATTACAGCGTATCATCTTAATCTTTTTAGGTGCCCTGGCTTCGGGCTATTTTATGTACAGCGGCTTTTCGATGTTGATGCATGAGGACAGCAGTGATACGAATGCAACTCAGGGTGTTAAACAGCTAGAGGGTGACTTTTAAAGTAACCGTTTTGGGAAACTGCATGGTGACACAGTGCAATGAACCGTGCTGACGGATCAGAACAGAGCAGTCGATAGGGATGATTTCTCTGTCTGTAAAAATATTTTGCAGGATCTCTAATGCTTCATCATCATGGGAGTCATTGTAGGTTGGGAGTAAAACGGCACCGTTGATGATCAAAAAGTTGGCATAGGTGGCAGGCAGACGTTCTCCCTCATAGTAGATCACTTCAGTCATCGGAAGGGGTATGAGTCTGAACTTCTCTCCATTCAGATCTCTCATGCTTCTCAACTCGGCTTCCATGTTAGAGAGGGCTTCAAAATGCTCATCTTCCTCATCTTCACACTTGACATAGACAATGGTGTCTTCAGAGACAAAGCGGGCAAGAGTGTCGATATGGGAGTCGGTGTCGTCACCTGCGAGATAACCATGCTCCAACCACAAAGTCTTTTGAACACCAAGGGTCTCTTTCAAGATGGCCTCGACCTCAAACTTTTGGGTGAGTTTTTGGTTGCGGTTGGGGTTCATAAGGCAGTGAGCCGTGGTCAGTAAAAGACCTGCCCCATTACTCTCTATCGCTCCCCCTTCGAGTATGAAGTACTCTTTTTGGTAATGGGCACCGTAGAAAGGTCTAAGCTTTGAGGTGAGGGCGTTGTCCAGGGTCGCATCGAACTTATTGCCCCAGCCGGTGAAGGTAAAGTCGATGACCATCGGCTGATCGTCCCGGAGTATTGTAATACCGCTGCAGTCACGTGCCCAGGTGTCATCTGTCTCGGCCTGAACAAAAAAGAGGTTCTTCTGCTCGGCAAAGTAGTTTTTCACACGGGTGATATTATCACAGACAATGAGACAGGGCTCATGCTGTGCGATGGCTATGGCAATGTTCACAAAGTTTTGTGAAGCTTCGTCAAGATAGGGTGCCCAGTCACTCTTGGCATGAGGAAAGATGAGCTGCACAAAAGCCTGATCCTCAAACTCGGCAGGAAGCCGTCTAAAGTCTCCCATTTGCCATTCTCTATTCTCCATTTTCCATTTCCCTTGCGAAGCATACTCTTGATATAATTACTGATGGCAAAAATAATACTCAGCCGTGAGGCATATTTTCATAATCTCGATATTATCGCACAAAAAGTTGGTGAGGTCTCTAAAATCGCTTTAGTCCTAAAAGACAACGCTTATGGTCATGGACTTTTAGAGATGGCAAAGCTCTCTCATGAGTATGGTCTGACTCAGGCAGTTGTCCATAATGTCAAAGAAGCTGAGGTTATCAAAGCATATTTTGAGAAGATCCTTATTTTGGCAGGGTATGAATATGTTTCAGATACGAAGTACAACTATGTAATCAACACATTGGAGCAGATAGAGAAAATTCCTGAAGGTACTCAGGTAGAGTTGAAAGTCGACACGGGGATGCACCGCAACGGTGTGGCTATGACTGAGGTTGAAATGGCTTTAGTATCTATTCAAAAGCAGGGTCTACTGCTACAGGGTGTGATGACCCATCAGCGTAGTGCAGACACTTTGAGTTCAGAGTGGTTTTGGCAACGCGAGAACTTTAAAACTGTTAAAGCTGAGGTGCTACGATTACAAGCTTCTTTAGATTTTCAAACGCCCCGTTTTCACTCTGGAAATTCTGCTTCGACCTTTCGTTTTCAAGCCTTTGACGAAGATCTTGTTCGTGTGGGTATCGCCGCATACGGCTGTCTGCAGATGGATAAGGGTCTGGAACAACCTAAGATGAGACCAGTTATGCGCCTGGTAGCACAAAAAATCGCAGCACGTACACTTTTAAAAGGTGAACATGTAGGATATAACGCTACCTACAGGTCCGAAAAAGAGATGGTGGTCTCCACTTATGATGTTGGTTATGCAGATGGACTTTTACGTGCTGCTTCCAACCGTTACACAACACCTGAAGGAGAACAGCTATTGGGACGTGTCTCTATGGACAACAGTACCTTTAGCGGAGAGAGAACGTCATTGGTCATTTTTGATGATGTCAACAGCTATGCGCAGGCAGCAAGCAGTATAGGTTATGAAGTCCTGGTAGGGTTGCATCCGGAGATAGCAAGAGTCGTCGTCTAAGCCTATTTGTATCGGCGTGCCATCCAGTAGCGTTTTTTCCAATAGGGGTCATTGATGTTCGAGATGATGATCCCTTGGCTTGAGGAGGCGTGGATGAAGTCGCCGTGTTGGAGATAGATACCAACATGCCGGGTGTTATACCCTGTTTTAAAAAAGACAAGATCGCTGGTCTTTATAGAAGCACGTGAGACCTTTTTTCCTTTTTTTGCCTGTTCTTTAGTGGTACGGGGGATCTTAATATGAAAAAGATCAAAGTAGGCCCTCTGTACAAAGGCGGAACAGTCGATCCCATCTGAACCAAATCCACCATACTTATAAGGTGTCTGATGCCATTTGTTGTGGTAAGGGTAGAGTTTGTCCAGGTCATTGTAGTTAATACTCTCATGAGCGGCTGAGGAAGAGTGAGCGGTGGTATGAGTAGCTCTCGCGGTCTTTGTCCCTCGTGTTGAACATCCACTCAAGAGCAGTAATACAACAAAGATCAGCAGCAGACGCATCAGTTACTGGTTTTTATAATAGCTTGTGTGTAGATCACGCCGTCGATGCCTTGAATGATCGTCTCTTCCAAGTTATCTCCATTTTCCAAACGACACAGTATTTTGGCATCAAAAAGATAGTTCTCCGCAAGGGCCTGGGCATGGCTGGCGAGCTCAGGTCTTACGATGATGTAAGATGCTCCCAGGTTGTGTGCAAAAATGGCTTCAGTAAGGTTTGCAACCTCAAGTGCATAGGTAAGGTGGTTACTCTGCATATGTTTGATGATGTCGAGGTTGGTCTCACTGAAGTGGGTGAATAGAGCACTGTTGGCAGGAGTGCGTTCGATCTCGTCGATCTCATCAATGTGATAGAAAGGTTTAAAGTCTATAAAGGGGTGTCCAAAAAGAAGCATATTCTAAGCCTTGTCTCGACACTCAGCCGAACAGTAAAACTTGCTAGAGGAGACAATGGCTTCGCTGGTGGTGATGTAGGTACTACAGACTTCACACTCGACCAGGGTCTCATCATCATCTTTATTTTTCTTTTTGTTATGACGCTCTTTGGTCAGGGGTGTACTTTTTTTAATAAAAAAGAAGTAGACCGCAGCGATAACGCCTATGACCATAAGTAGTTTGATTAACATAGTGGCTCCTTAAACATCGATCACAAGATAGTGACGGTTTTGGGTTTGGATGATCTGGTGTTTCAGGGAAGTATCAACCTCTTCAAAAACACGTTCACCTTTGTAAAAGAGCAGTTTACTGCCTTGTGTGAGAAAAGGGTGACTTAGTTGCATAAGCATCTTTGTGTCGGTTACGGCGCGGGAGGTGACAAGCTCTATAGGTCGCGGGGTCAACTCCTCCACACGACAGTTGGCAACAGTGACATTTTTAAGATGCAGATCGGCTTTGATAAACTGTAAAAAACTGGCACGTTTTTGGAGGGGTTCACAGAGAATCACCTCTGTCTCGGGCAGTGCAAAGGCTAAGATCATCCCTGGAAAGCCCGCCCCTGTTCCAATGTCTAAGATGCTCTTTACCTTAGGTAAAAAAGAGACAGGATAGACGGCATCATAGATGAATTTGTCCATAAGTTCTTCTTTTTTAGCACCAGTCAGGTTGTGGATCTTGTTCCATTTTTTGAGGTGCTCTTTGTATCGTTTTACATACTCAAAAAACTGAGGATCGAGGGTGATGTTCTCTTTTAAAAGTTCAGCTTCTATGTTCACAACAGTCTCTAAAAAGCGCCAAATTTATAGTTAAGACCAAGAGTGGCCGCACTTGCACGAAAGTCAGTGGCATCGTTGTTACGAAGTGCCCAATACTGACGATAGGCGAGTTCGATCTCAAAGTCTGCCGGAAGCATAAAGTTCAGACCTGTCTGAAAACCTGCAAGGAGTGCAGAAGTGTTAGAGCCGTTGACATCAGCAAAAGAGGCGCCTAAACGGACACCGAAAAAGAACTTGGCTGTAGAGTTGGAGATCACCTTAAACTCGTTACTGATACCTTCTAATGCAAGGTACGGACTTTGTGTCTTAGAAATCTCAGTACCGATGTCACTGGCATTGGTGTAGCCCAGGTAGATACGTGAATTCTTTTCACGAATACCGATCTTAACGCCATACTCTGGACTAAAAGCATAACTGCTGTTGAGGTCAGAGTTGGAGAGTTTAGCGCCTGTGGCACCGCCATCGAGACCAATAAACCACTCACCGCTTTCAGCGAGTAGGGAGAAAGGGAGGAGTAGAAGAAAAAAAGTGCTCAGTAATTTCATATGTTTTAGGCCTTGTTGATAGTGGTTTGATTTGAATCTTTATCATATAACAATAGCGCTCAAAAAAAACTTCATGTTCGCGCTATTTTTATATTACACTTAAAGAAGGTGTCCCATCTCATCTTTTTTGACCTGAAGATAACCCTCATTATGCTCATTGGAATCAATAATGATGGGAAGCCTTTCTAAGATCTTCACCCCTTCCAAGGCATTAATCTTGGTAGGATTGTTGGTTAGCAAACGGATCTGTTTGATATCAAAATGATCTAAAATTGTAGTAACGATCTCATAAGTTCTTTCATCTGCAGCGAAGCCGAGTTGATGGTTGGCTTCGATGGTGTTAAAACCTTGGTCTTGGAGCGCATAAGCGTTGATCTTGTTCAAAAGACCGATATTACGACCTTCTTGGCGCAGGTAGATTACCATGCCACCCTCTTTTTCTATGGTCTCAAGGGCAAACTCCAACTGATCTCTACAGTCACACTTGAGACTGCCTATGGCATCTCCTGTGAGACATTCAGAGTGAACACGAACAATAGGTGCAGCAGCAAGTGGCTCTTTAAAGATCACTAGGTGTTCTTTGGGGCCTTCTTGAAAAGACTTGACTTTAAATGTGCCAAATCGTGAAGGAAGGTTGGCAACATTGGAGATTTTTATATTCATTTTAGTTATTCTACTTAATTTTAATAATCTAATCGTTACTATATTAGTAATAGAATTATACATAAATATTATCACTTAATAGTCCCAAGTCATTTTTACTTGATTTATTGGGGCCTAAAAGGTCAAAATCATGTTCCAACGTTTCCGCCGTAACCGTCTTAATCCACATCTTCGTGCTCTTGTTCGTGAGACTCATGTTTCTACGGATGATTTTGTTTATCCTCTTTTTGTACGTCCTGGTTCTGGGATTAAAACAGAGGTCTCTTCAATGCCTGGTGTTTTTCAAATGAGTATTGATGAAGCGATTAAAGAGTGTGATGAGCTTAAACGTCTTGGGCTCTTCTCTATTATTTTGTTTGGTATTCCTGAGGTCAAGGATGCAGTTGGTTCTGATGCGCTATGTGAACACGGCATCATTGCTGAGGCGGTGCGTGCTATCAAAAAAGCACATCCTGACATGTTTGTAGTGACGGATCTCTGTTTTTGTGAGTACACAGACCATGGCCACTGCGGGATCATTGATCATGTTCATGAGACAGTGGATAACGATGCTACCTTGGAGATCTCTGGTAAACAGGCCTTGGTCCATGCCAAAGCCGGTGCTGATATGATCGCTCCTTCTGGAATGATGGATGGGATCATCGAGACTTTGAGAACGGCCCTGGATGAAGGTGGTTATGAAAACTTGCCTATTATGAGTTACTCTACAAAATTCTCCAGCGGTTATTATGGTCCCTTTAGAGACGTGGCAGAGTCTACTCCTTCATTTGGAGACAGAGGCTCTTACCAGATGGATCCGGCCAATCGTCGTGAGGCGATTAATGAGAGTATCGCTGATGAGGCGCAGGGTGCTGATATCTTGATGGTCAAACCAGCCCTGGCTTACCTTGATATTATCCGTGATGTCAAAGAAAACACCAAACTTCCTCTGGCAATTTATAATGTCAGTGGCGAATACGCGATGTTAAAATATGCAGGAGAGAAAGGTCTGATAGATTACGACCGTGTGATGATGGAGACAATGATCGCTTTCAAACGTGCAGGCGCAGATATCATCATCTCTTATCATGCCAAAGAAGTTGCCAAGTTGCTAGGAAAATAGGACGTTAATGCGTAGTGCCATACTTTATTTTTTAAGTCGTTTCAGTGTTAAAGCAAAGATGGGTTTTCTAATCCTCTTTCTGTTAGCAGGTATCGTCTTTTGGAACCTCTCTTATATAGAAACAAATTATGAGACCTACACTACCAAGGTCAGCAATCTACATGCAGCTGAAAAGGTACGTAAAATAGAGAAACTGGTATATGCCTTTCAAGATGAGCGACGGGCAGCTCTGGACTACCTTTATGTTACTAAGGACATTAAAGCGTTTGATAGGGTTGCTGCACAAACAAAAAGTCATCTTAATGCTATCGAAGATCTGCTGAGCAGTTGTCGTTACACTAAAAAGCGAGAGGTCATACAAAAGAGTTTGGAGAACTTTAACGAAGTGCGTCAAGCTTTAAGTGATAAAAAGATCAACGGTATTGAAGTGATCCGTTACTATACCGATGGTGTGATCAAACATCTAATCGACATTATGGCAAGTATCACTAAAGAGAATCGTACAGATAGTTTTGCAGCCTATTTTGACATGATCAACGCGGTAGAGTACTCTGCTTTAGAGACAGATCTTACTATAGCTGTGGTTGGTGAAAGACTCTCCTTGGAATCTTTTTACGACGTTATTGTGATGCAGAGCGGCAAGGCTCAAAGTGAATTGGACAGTTTTAAACGTATCGCCGAACCGGCATCTTTACAAAAGCTTTATGATACTTATCGTAATGGTGATTTTGTAGAGATGAATATCCAAAAAGAGAACTTCCGAAACCATGTTTTTAACATTAAAGGTGATCCCTTTGATATAAAAGCCTGGAGTAGCGCTACTGCAGCATATATTGTAAATCTGAGAAAGGTCTCTGACTATGAGTTTATAGAACTCTCTTCTTATCTTCAAACAGAACAAGAGCGTTATCTCAAAAGTGTCTACCTTGACCTGGTCAAACTGGTACTGCCGATCTTAGCGGTAGCACTCATCGCCTACTTGATCTTTTTAGACATCAATATCTCTCTAAGAACGATGTTGGACTTTTTAAGTGACCGTCGATCTTATGAGACAAAAAAAGACCGATTGCTGCTTTTAAAGTCTCCCAGTGAACTTGGACAGGTTTACCGTAAACTTTTTGCCTTTAATACCAAGATCAACAAACAGTTTAAGATCATCCGCCAAAACTATGAGACTGATGCGCTGACGGAACTGCCAAATCGTATGAAACTTCTGAGTGGACTCGAAGAGGCGCTTCAAGAGAGAAAAAATCTCTCTCTTCTTTACATCGATATCTATAACTTCTCTTTGATCAATGACTCTTTCGGGCAGAGCGTGGGAGATATCTACTTAAAAGAGACAGCTAAGATCTTGCAAGAGATGGTAGATACGATCGCACAAAACCCGATGATGCGTCTGCAGGTCTATCGTATGGGGTCTGATGAGTTCGTGATCGTCTGTGGTAATCAGGAGTATGTGGAGCAGGTGATCGAAGCCTTGACCCACACTTACTTGGTACGTTACAACGGAATAGACATGCCACTGACCTTTAATTTCGGTGTGGCAAAAAGTAATGCGACTTCGACACGCAGTTCTCTTTTGACACAGGCAGAGTTGGCTGTAAAACAGGCTATTGCTAACCAACAGCGTTACAGCGTCTATACAGGTGATGACTCTTATAAAATTCGGTATCAAAATAACCTTGAATGGGTAAAGCGTATTAAAAATGCTTTTGAAAACAACAGTTTCGAAGCACACTTTCAGCCTATAGTCTCGACCAAAGATGAGTCGTGCAAGAAGTTTGAGGTGTTGATCCGTCTTGTTGAAGAAGGTGGAGAAGTCATCTCTCCTTTTGAATTTTTACCAGTGCTACAGAAGATGGGTCTGGAAAAACGTCTGACAAAGGTGATCATAGACCAGAGTTTTGAACTGATGCACCGTTGTGACAAAGAAATCTCTATCAATATGACCCGTGATGATCTCGATGATGAGATGTTTGAGTACCTACAAAGTAGTCTGAAACGTTACAATGTAGCAGCTTCGAGCATCTCTGTAGAACTTGTAGAGACCGAAGAGCTACTTCAGCAACAATACATCACCATTATTCAAAAAATTAAAGCCTTAGGCTGTAAAATATCGATAGATGATTTTGGTACAGGTTACTCTAACTTTGCCTACCTGACAGAGATCAGACCAGACTTTTTAAAAATAGACGGTTCGTTGATCAAGGGGATCGTAGAAGATGAAGAGAGCCGTAATATCGTTAAAGGGATCGTCGACTTGGCCCGCTCTCTTGATATTACTTTGATCGCTGAGTTTGTCAGTACAGCAGAGATTTATGTTATCATACAGGAATTAGGCATCGAGTATGCACAAGGTTTCTATTTTGGAAAAGCACAGAGTTGTGACGTCATTATGAACAAAGGAAAAAATTGAGACATTTTTTAACACTTAAAGATTATACAAAAGAGGAGATCTTAGAGATCATTGACTTGGGTCTAGAGATCAAAAGAGAGCTTAAAAGTGGTGTAAACAAACCTTATATGCCAGGTAAGACATTAGCAATGATCTTTGAAAAAAGTTCTACGAGAACACGTGTCAGTTTTGAAACGGGTATCTTTCAGCTAGGTGGTCATGGACTCTTTTTGTCTAATCGTGACATTCACCTTGGACGTGGCGAACCGGTAAAAGATACTGCGCGTGTTATCTCTTCGATGTGTGATATGGTCATGATCAGAACCTTTGCTCACAGTATGTTAGAAGAGTTTGCTAGCTTTTCAAAAGTACCAGTGATCAA
Organism: Helicobacteraceae bacterium; assembly: GCA_015493495.1. GTDB lineage: Bacteria > Campylobacterota > Campylobacteria > Campylobacterales > Sulfurimonadaceae > Sulfonitrofixus. The sequence continues at coordinate 10,276 of WGDB01000015.1, forward strand.
TGGACTGACTGACAGTTATCATCCTATCCAACTTTTGGCGGACTATATGACGATGATAGAGTGTAACAAAAGTGAAAACATTGTAGCGGCCTACATCGGTGATGGCAACAACATGACCCACTCTTGGATGTTTTTAGCGGCAAAACTGGGCTTTGAACTGCGTGTGGCGACACCTCATAGCTATGAGGTTGACCCTGCAGTAAGAGCAGAGGCAGAAGCAATGGCCCAAGAGAGTGGTGCCAAACTTATCTTTACCAACTCACCACATGAGGCAGTAACAGGTGCGACTGTTGTGACGACAGATACTTGGGCTTCTATGGGGCAAGAGGATGAAAAAGAGGAACGCATTACGGCCTTTGGTGGTTTTATTGTAGATGAAGCACTTATGGCCGAGGCAGATAAAGAGGCTGTCTTCTTACACTGTCTTCCTGCCTATCGTGGTCAAGAGGTAAGTGAAGGGGTACTGGAAGGTGCCCAAAGCTTTGTCTTTGAAGAGGCAGAAAACCGTCTCCATGCACAAAAAGGCTTGATGGTCTGGTTAGACCGACAACGCTAAACTCATTTGGAACTTTTAAAACAAGTTTAGTATTGGGTTGCCTTTTATCCACGCATTTCAATTGTAACAAGAAGGTTCTCTCCCTCTTGTCTGACACCAAACTGGTGTTTCCCACAAAAATCATCATTCATTCTTTGTGCCAGATTACTTGCAGCGATCAGTGCGTCGTCTCTGTCTGAGAAGTTTGACTCCAGTGCCATGTTGGCACGGCGAATACAGCCACACTGTCCATCAATAATTACTTTGTACATTTATATATCCTTAGTCATAGCAGTAAAGTGCTATTGACGGCGGAAGTATAGTTGATGATATTTAAGAGAAGGTAAGGAGTAGAAACTCCCTAGATAGGTTAAGTTAAGGAGGGGGGGGTGCCCTAGTAGCTTATACCGGTAGCACTGCGTACTTTTTCAATAATAGGAAGTGCTACACCGCGTGCTTTGTCTGCTCCAAAACTAAGGATTTCACGGACTTCATCCTGGTGTGTCTCAAAATATTCACGTTTCTCACGGTAGGGACGGAAGTATTCCCAGATAACGTCATGAAGGTAGAGTTTAAAGTGACCATGTCCTTCTCCTCCTCGCTCGTAACGTGTCTGAAGCTCTTTTTGCTCATGTTCATCTAAAAAGAGCTTGGCAATATTATAGACATTACACCCTTCCCACTCTTTAGGGTCTTCAAGCGGCACGGCTTCGGTGACGATCTTTTTGATGGTTTTTTGCTGCTTTTTCTCTTGGCCGAAAATATTAATGGTGTTACCGTAAGACTTAGACATCTTCTGTCCATCCACACCAGGAACGGTAGCCACGACTTCATCCACACGATGTTCAGGAATGACAAAGACATCTCCATGCATGTTGTTGAACTTGGTGGCGATGTCACGTGCCATTTCGACATGTTGGATCTGATCTTTTCCGACGGGGATAATGTCGGAGTTGAAAAGTAGAATATCTGCTGCCATAAGTACAGGGTAAGAGAAGAGGTTGTGGTTACTTGCGATCCCTTTGGCTGTTTTGTCTTTATAGCTGTGGCCACGCTCCAAAAGACCCATTGGGGTAAAGGCTGAGAGCGCCCAGTAAAGCTCAAGAACCTCTTTAACATCAGACTGTACCCAGAAGGTCGCTTTTTCAGGGTCCATCCCCAAAGCTAAAAAGTCAATAGCCGCTTGCATTGTCAACGAAGCCAAACGTTCTCCGTCATGAAGTGAGGTCATGGCATGATAGTTGGCAATAAAGGCAAAGACCTCATTTTGCTCTTGAGAGTCGATCATCTGCTTGATAGAGCCAAAATAATTTCCAATATGAAGGTCGCCAGATGATTGGATTCCAGTAAGTACGCGCACGGTAATTCCTTGAGTTGAGGCAACTGCCTCAATAATAGTTGCGAAATTATAGCCAATTAGCCTCTAAATCTCATTATTTACCTGTCGTTGTGCCTTCTGTTAATCTATTATTAGAATAGATGTGATACTCTTGAGTATATTAAGAATAAAGGATAGAAAATGAGTCTTCAAATCAGAGCAAAAGACCTAACACTAAGTGATCACAACAAAAAGCACATTGATGCAGCAATGGAGCAATTTAATAAATATGGTTTAGATATTACATCGACTAATGTAGTGGTAGCTAAAGTGAAAAATGGTGTGAGTGTTGAGTTTGAGTTCCATATTGCCCACCACGCACCCGTGGTAATCAACCAAGAAGACAAAGACTTGGATGCAGCGATCGACCTTGCTGTAGACCGTGCCTCTAAAGCACTACGCCGTATGCATGATAAAGATGTGACACACCGTGGTACAGGTATTAAAGGACTTGAAGCTGAAGAAGAGGCTGAAGAAGCGTAAGCCTTTCCTCTTTTTATCAACATAAGCACCTTCTGGTGCTTTTCTTTCTCTCATCTTTTCATTTAAATTTCATTTTCAAAACTTATTTATAATATCAATGTACCAAGAATATTTCAATATAAACAGACAAAGGATAAATTATGGATAAAATTAAAGTAGTATGCCCACATTGCGATCAGGTTAATGCCATCCCCAATAAAGAACACTATAACAAGGCCAATTGTGGTCACTGCAAAAAGTCACTTCTGGACACCACCCCGATACAGTTGACTGCACAAAACTTCGATCTGCATCTTGTCAACAGTGATATCCCTGTGGTTGTTGACTTTTGGGCACCGTGGTGTGGACCATGTAAGATGATGGGGCCTGCATTTGAAGAGGCGGCTAAAAGTTTTCCATTGAAAGTACGTTTTGCCAAGTTAAATACAGAAGAGCATCAAGCACCCTCTGCAAAGTTTGGTATACGTTCCATACCTACGATGATAGCTTTTAAAAATGGTAAAGAAGTTGGTAGACAGTCTGGTGCGCTAAGTGCTGAACAGATCAAACAGTGGGTGGGATCGTTCGTCTCATAAAATAGTAGGTTTCTACTACTCAGGGTAAGCGTTGTAAAATGCACTTCTTTTAGAGGTGCTAAGATATACTTTCAAAAAAACTAGGACCTACTTATTCGTAAGATCATATTTTTAACACTTTTTATTACCACACTTCTTCAAGCAGCAGAAGTCGAAGCTGGCCCTTATTCGTTACGTTTAGGGTTTGGATATTCAGATCTTAATGACCTAGGTGAGATCTTGGCAGGAGATTGGCACCCTTATCCGGAAAAGACTACAGCTTTTAACCTTGATGGAGGTTATAGACTTTCACATAACACATTTAGCTGGCCATTAGACATCTACCTAAAAGGTGGGCTCTCTTATTTTGATGAAAAGGGTGTGCTCTTTCAAGGCAAAAGATATAAAGATGTCCTGGAAGCGACGTTTTATATCAAAGCGTATCTCAAACTGGACTTTTGGCAAAATCGTGTGCGTTTAGGTGCAGGTGAGGGGCTTTCTCTTGCGCAAGAGATACCTGTTGTTGAAGTGGTAGATGCGACTAATGGGGAGGGCACTGTAGATCCGACAGCAAAGTTTTTGAACTACTTGGATTTTTCTATAGATTTTGATGTTGGTCGGCTTATCCGTGTAAAGTCTATGCAAGAGCTCTACTTAGGCTACACCCTTAAACATCGTTCTGGGGTCTTTGGGCTCTTCAACGGCGTTCATGGTGGTTCTAACTATAATATGTTTACACTCGAAAAAAACTTTTAAGGACATCTTCATGTATCAATGGATCATCTGGTTTCACATCATCTCTCTCATCTCTTGGTTTGCGGTACTCTTCTACCTGCCACGACTTTTTGTCTATCATGCAGAAAATGTTGACAAACCTCAGTTTCTAGAGGTGGTGAAGGTGATGGAGATGAAGATATACCGTTACATAGGTGTCCCCGCATTTTGGGCAACAGTAATCTCTGGAACGGCTTTGGCCTTTATGTACCCCACCAACATCTTCACAACGGGTGGTTGGTTCCATGTCAAACTCTTTTTTGTAGCTATTTTGATCGCCTACTTCTACTCTATGGGTTATTACCGTAACAAATTACTGGAAAATGACAGCTATAAAACGGGAAAGTTCTTTCGTGTCTATAATGAAGGCCCAACGATTTTGATGTTGATCATTGTGGCTATGGTTGTGGTAAAACCATTTTAGAAAAATGTTGCACTGGAGCTATCTTGTACCTTTAAGTCGATAGGTGGTTCAGCCACTTCTGGATTGCCACATGATGGGATCTTACCTGAATCGCTTGCATACTCTATAGCAAAGTCACCTACATGTTGTAACTTTTTCCAAGTCCTCTTTTGATGGAGAAATTTTGCTTGTTTGGGGTACCTTTTGGAAAATTCTTCAATAAAGCCTTTCCCTTCATTGGCAAATAGTACGCGCCACTCTGTTTGCGTGTGAAGCTGTACAAAGTCAAGACCATCCATTTTAAACTTCTGTTTGAAGTTCTTCATATAGTACTTTTTCCCTTTATTGGCATCGGCTATGGCAACTGATGATAAAATTAAAATCATCATCACTATAAAAAGTTTTTTCAAAACAACTGCTCCATTAATTGAATCCTAGATAAAAAGTGTTATGTATACATTACTGCAGTAGCTGTAAAGTGATTTAAGATATTATAAAACAAGTACTTTAACGAGGTAGTTATGCAACATCATAAGCAGTATATCTTTAGTCTCTTAATTTTAATGTTAGTAGCTTTGGTGTCACTCCATGCGGGTGAACTCCATAAGAAGTCCATTTTGAAAAAGAGCAGTTCTGGAATAGAAGTCAGAGTAAATTTTGTAGGTTCAAGTGGTCGATTTGTTCAAGATTTCAAAGAACGAGAGCCAAGTGGCAATGTGGTCGACACCTACTCCAAGACAGCAGACCTGACCAGTAAAGGTCTCTCTCTACAAGTGGGTTATGCCCGTGACTATGTGAGAAGAGACCAGTACTCTTTCCTCTATATAGGCTATGAAGCCCAAAAATGGAACGATGCTTATGAAAGTGATTTCCATGCCTTTATGGTTGGAGCAGAAGGTGGCATCGGAAGCCAGAGCCTGAAGTTTGTCTATGGTGGCGAATTTGGTTTTGGTGCTCTAGACACTGGTTCAGACGGGTTGGGATACTTGGGGACTTTTTCTGCTGAACCTTATGTCGGTCTCAAAGTGCTTTTGGGTGAGGCTTTTAGTCTTAACTTTCGCATGGGAGTAAGAGGCTTTTACATAGAGGAAGTGGCTCATGCTAGCGGTGTTAACGAAGTGACCAGCGAAAATGGAGCCTACACCGCTAATGGACAGATAGGGTTAGGTTATCGATTTTATTGATTTAATAAGTGCAAAGTAAAATTTTCTTTGCACTTAAAATTTCTTACTGAGTGAAAGCCTTAACGTTTGAGTTTACGCTTTTCGTTTTTAGCCTTTGCCTTAAATAAGATCGGCACACCCTCGAAGTTAAATGACTCACGTAACTGGTTGGTGAGGTAACGTCTGTAGGTGAAGTGTAGACCTTTTGGCTTGTTCATGACCAGCGCGATCTGTGGAGGGCGGATGTCGTACTGTGTTGCATAGTAGATACGGATCATCTGTCCTTTCATGGATGGCATGTGGTGTTTTCGCTGGGCCCACTCTAAGGCTTCATTGAGCTTGGAAGTTGGGATACGTTGTGAGAAATTGTCGTTGATCTCAATTAGTTTTTCATAGATCTTCTGTACCCGTTGACCACTCTGTGCGGAGATGGTAATAAGTGGTGCATAGTGTAAAAATTTAAATCTATCGCGGATCTCTGTAGTGATCTTCTCATAATCATCACCGTTGACCTTGTCCCACTTGTTCAAGACAATGAGACAGGCCATACGGTTACTGTCTACAAGACCAGCGATCTTTTCATCGAGCTCTTTAAAGGGCTCAGAAGCATCAAGCACAAGCAGGGCAATGTCAGCATCTTCCAACATTGCTTCTGTACGCATGAGTGCATATTTCTCGATTCCTAAGATCTTACCGCGTTTACGAACACCCGCTGTATCGATGAAGGTAATCTCTTTACCTTCGTGTTCGATCGTCTCATCAATAGGGTCAATAGTTGTCCCCGCAACAGAACTGACAACAGAACGCTCTTCATTAAGCAGGGCATTCAAAAGTGAACTTTTACCTACATTGACACGACCGATGATGGCAACACGCATCTTGTCTGCAACACCCTCTTCGGTCTCTTTCATGACATCATTGGGACCAAAGACAGAGTCATCTACAAAGACTTCATCTTCGGAGTTTAGGACTTCTTGTTGAAGCGCATAGTCTTCATGCGGATTAAAATAACCATCATCTTCATTTTGATCTTCTTCAACAAAGTACTCATTGTCAGGGATCTCTTCTTCTTGCACCTTTTCCTCTTCAGGTTGTGCTTCGATGACAGGAGTCTCAGGGACCTCTTTTTCAGGTAACTGCTCTTCTATCCATGCAAGCAGTGCGTTGATGTGGCGGTTATGTGAGACTGAGATACCAAATATATCGTCACACCCAAACTCATAATATTCCCACACCTTTTCCATCATCTTGTCATTGTCGATCTTGTTGACAACAAGGGCCATTTTTTTGCCCTTTTTCTGGAGTTCATAGAAAAAGTCTCTGTCCTCTTTTTCAGGAAGACTTTTTCCATCAACCATGTAAAGGATGATGTCGGCTTCGTTTGCGGCTTTGACTGACATCTTTTTAATGGCATCGAAAAGCTCGTTACCCTGGTCGAGTCCACCAGTGTCTAAAATCTCAACTTCTTTATCGTTGATCTCATAGATACGGCGTTTGATGTCACGGGTGGTTCCCGCTTGTTCTGAAGTGATGGCGTCACGCTGCTTTAAAAGGCGATTGAAAAATGAGCTTTTTCCTACGTTTGGACGGCCGATGATGGCTAGTTTTTTCATATGTAAATCTTTATGTTGGTAGCATAGGAGGAGTAGGAACAAGAAAGTTAGTTAAAAATGCTTGTGTAAAAACCTGTTGCTTTTACGGTGCTCTCAATAAAGGTGAAAGCCTGCCTACCCATATCTTATGGTTTTATGAGCGACATTATAGCGTAATTTCTATATTAGAGTTTTGTGGCATACTCTCGAGATAGAGTGACTGAGAAGGGAAGGCAAAGGCCGCGCCGTTTTTCTCTACAATCTCCATCAAGTCAAGGTTGATACGTTCACGTACTTCCATGTATTCGCCCCAGTTGGTCGTTTTGGTAAAGAAGTAGCAGAAGATGCCCAACGCACTGTCCTGAAACTCTGTGAAATGGATATAGATCGTCTCTTGGTGAATGTCTTCATCATTTTTCAGTAACTCTCGCATCTCTTTAAGTATCTGTTTCATCTGTGAGGCGGTAGTGTCATAGGTGAGTCCGAGTGTCATCTTGATCTGGCGTTTGTTCATTTCTGACCAGTTTAAGATGGCAGCATTGGCCATGTTCCCGTTAGGAACACTTACCAGTGCTCTTGCAAAGGTTCTTACCTTTGTAGAACGAACACCAATGGCCTCAATGGTACCTTCGACCTCATTGGTCTTGATCCAATCACCGACCTTGAAGGGCTGGTCAGTAAAGATGACCATCGAGCCAAAGAAGTTACTTGCGGTGTCTTTTGCAGCCAAGGCAAAGGCCATACCAACAAGACCCAAAGAGGCTACAAAACCAGTGATGTTGATCCCCCATGTGGAGAGTACATTGATACCAGCGATCACTAATACTAATGTTTTTAAGACACTCAATAACAGTTTGGCCAAAGTGATGCCGTTATCGGTCTTAAAACGCTTGGAAATTAGTTCATTTGAGCTTTCAAAGAGTTTGATGATACGGTAGAGTACCCAGGCAAAAAGGGCTATGGTCAAGGTGGTCATGGTATGTGAGATCATGATAGAAAAGTCAGGACTGAACTTCATAAAGCTAAATGAGACATTGAAACCTAAGATGATCATACCTAAAGCGATAGGGCGCTGTACGACATAGAGGATCTCATCATCCAAGGTGGTTTCGGTACGTTTAACCCATTTGAGTGTGATCATGGTCACCAGTTTGGAGAGCTGTTTTCTCAGGAGTAGAAAAATAATGAAAATGACAAGTGCAGTGATCCATTTTCCTAGTGTGTTACCAAAAAGTGTCATATGAAATAGATCTAAAAGAGTATCAGGAATAGGGAGCTTGTTGAGTATGACCTCCTCAAAACTTTTGTTTAAGGCATGGGTCATTTTAGTGACATCGGTGAACTCATGAAAGGTTTGCGTGACATGGGTACTGTTGATCTCTATGGTGGTGGTGTTATCCATAAGGGTTCCTGGGAGTATAAGGGATACTTTTAAAACGAAATCATAACGCATTTCATATAAACTCAAGAGTTTGAGTACAATACTTATAAAAAAGGTCATATAAAGATGAATGTTAAAGAGTTGTGGACCTATGTCAGTTCTATGTGGCTGTATATTCGACTGGTGTTGTTTGAAAAGTATGGCTTTTTTATGACACTACTGTTGTGGGTCACTACTTTTGTGGTAGCATTTATACTGCATGGTATTTATCAAGGTTTAGGGCTGTTTATCGTCATCTTGGCCTTTGCTTTTCAAAAAAAGTTTTACCACTATATGGAGTCAAAAAAGGCGGCGCTACTTCGTAAAGGCGACCGAGTAGAATTTGCTGAAGGTGAAGAAGAAGGTTATGTCCAAAAGTTTAATAGTGGAAAAATTCTGGAGCGGATGCGTGGAGAAGATGTACTGTTAACCACTCTTTTTGATGCAGAGTTGGTACCGTTTTACAGTCACTTCTACCTTATAGAGATGGAAGATAAAAATACCATCATCCCTTATGAGTGGATTCTCTCTATTGATACTACAGAACTAGGTATTGTTGACTAGGCCTTCTCTTTTTTGATCATCTCATAAGCGGTGTTGATCTCTTGGACTTTTCGTGTTGCATCTTTAATATAATCTTCTGAAGCGCCCTTAGCCTTCATGATGTCCGGGTGGTACTTCTTCACTAATGTACGATACTTCTTTTTGATGGTAGAGAGGTCATCTTCTCTACTTGCACCTAAAACAGCGTAAGCATCAGAAACACTGCTTTGTGAGGCATTTGCACCAAAGGCAGAAGCAAAACGCTGCATAATGGCTTCGACTTCACTGTGAGAAAGCTCTAAAAAGGCGGCGATCTTTAAGATGAGGTTCTCTTCACTATGGGAGAGCTCTCCATCGACATAAGCAAGGTTGATCAGAAAACTGAGCATCATCAGACGTTTTTGTTTGTCTCCTCGTGTCAAGGCTTGCAGCTTGGAAGCGAGGGTGTCTACGTTTTTAACGACCTCTTTCTCTTGGTTGAATATCTCTTTCAAGATGGTGCGTACCTGCTCTTGATGGCTCTCACCAAAGGCTTTTGATATGTCTTTGAACATGTTGCTGATAAGTTCTGCTTCGAGTTCATGGACATGTCCATCGGCTTTGGCAACTTTAGCAACGAGAGCGACAAAGACTCCCAATTCAGAATTGGCAACACTCTGATAGTTGACATTCATACTTTGGAACTGTCCTTGGGTGTAGTACTGACGTTGAAAACGTTTGTAACTGTTAAAGATCCATCTAAAGATCAAAAAGAGGAAGATAAAGGTGATAATAGTGCTCATGGGAGTCCTGTCAAAGTTTAATGCTAGATTATGCCTGAAGCAAAATAACATTGATTAAACAGCATCGTTGTATAATTCGGAACTTAAAATATTAGGACCATATAATGAAAATTATTTTACTAGGTGCACCGGGTGCAGGTAAGGGTACACAAGCGCAGTTTTTGACTAAAAAGTTCAACATTCCTCAAATCTCTACAGGCGACATGTTACGTGCTGCTATTAAAGCAGGAACAGAGATGGGTAAGATGGCTAAAGAGGCTATGGACTCTGGCAAGTTGGTAACAGATGAGATCATTATTGGTTTGGTCAAAGACCGTATTGCTGAAGATGACTGTAAAAATGGTTTTTTACTTGATGGTTTTCCACGTACTGTTCCTCAGGCAGACGCGGTGAAAGAGGCAGGGATCGATATTGATGCTGTGATCGAGATCGATGTGCCAGATGAAGAGATCGTCAAACGTATGTCAGGCCGCCGTGTACACCAGAACTCAGGTCGTACATATCATTTGGTTTACAACCCGCCTAAGGTGGAAGGTAAAGATGATGAGACAGGTGAGGAACTTATCCAACGTGCGGATGATAAAGAAGAGATTGTTTTGGACCGTCTTAAAGTCTATCACGA
>WGDB01000016.1 GCA_015493495.1 Helicobacteraceae bacterium
CCAGGACGTAGACCGACCTCATTTGGGGAGATGTTAACAATAGCAAAAAGCGAAGAGGAGAAAAGAGACAGCAAAAAAAAGAGTTTAAACATTATGGCCCACTTAAAAAATAAGTGGGATTATATCATGCCTTGCTGTTGTATATTTTAGAAATATCTTTAAAAATCAGCAATCAACGAAGCTAAGAAGACAGCATCTGTATAAGAGCGTACACTCGCAGCTTTATTATTAGTATAGTCAACCGTATAACTCATACCCATAGAAAACACATCACTCACTTTTGACTCTAAATATGTCTTAGATTTTATAAAGTAGTTGGTAGTGTCTTCAAATTCACTACGATACATCAGGTACTGTCCAAACTTTGCATTTTTGGTAAATTGATAGATATAGTCCATCGAAGCTTGATAGCCCGAATAACGGTGCATATATCCTGATGTTACAGGTATAGTTGCACTGTCTTCACGAACTTTGTCCCACAGGTAGAGGACATTAGCTTGAAATTTTAGATGATGTTCATCATTTTTAACTGCTGTCACGATGGCACCTGGACCTGTATAAACTTGATATACAAAAGTAGAAAACTCATCACCCTTGCCGCCAAGGATATAGTTAAAAGCAATCGCTTCATTAAAATTATAGTCGTAGTTAGCCTCTGCGTCCCAACGATTTTTCGTTCTAAGATCCTCTATATAAGTCCCATTTTCATCATATGATGTTGTGTCAGAATAAAGGGCATTACCTACAAAACGAATCTCATTACTGCTAAAAGGCAGATTTAACTTTAAATTACCTGCTACATCTTGAGAGTCTGTATTACCAGCAGTGTTGGCATAACTCAGTTCAGCATGTCCTTTAAACTCTTTAGCTTCATCCGCTGCATAAAGTGTTGCAGAGAGTCCCATAGCAACGATTACGCTAACTAACTTTTTCATTTATTACCTCCGTATTATCAAAATGTACATCCATCTGTGGATAAGGGATAGAGATCCCAGCATCGTCAAGTGCTATTTTGATCTCTTCTATAGTTTCAAAATAGGCACCCCAATAATTTTCCGACTTGACCCAGGCACGTACTGTAAAATTAACACTGTTGTCACCCAAGTCTGTCACTGCCACCAGTGGTTCAGGATCAGAGAGGGTATGTTCACTTTTTGCAATAACATCGTACATAACTTCTTTGGCTTTTTTAATATCATCATTATAACCTATGCCTACAGCATGGTCTACACGACGTACAGGCTTAGTAGAGTAGTTAGTGATATTACCACCAGTGATCGCTGCATTTGGTACGATAATAAGACGGTTGTCAACGGGAGAGATCGTCGTAGTAAAGAGACTGATCTTGTCCACCGTTCCTTCTGCACCGCCTGCATTGATGTAGTCACCCACTTTAAACGGACGAAAGACTAAGATCACAACAGCAGAACCGATGTTAGAAAGGGTGTCCTTGAGCGCCAAACCGATAGCAAGACCGGCAGCACCCAGAATCGCCATAAATGATGTCGTCTCTATTCCCACCTGACTCATCGCTGCAAGCAGGATGACCGCCATCAAACCATAATAGAGCGTACTGCTCGAGAGTTCTACCAGGGTCTTCTCTACATTATGATGATCCAGTACCTTCGTCAGCGTAACACGCAATTTTGAAGCGATCGCCTTACCGATAAAAAATATGAGCAGACCACCGATGATCTTGAGCCCATACTCTGTTCCATACTGGATCGCCAAGTCGTAATACTTGCTTGCATTAACCACCAACTGGTCACTTACCTTATCTATGTCTGTCAAATCAGCCATCTGATACTCCTCTAAATTAATAGATTATTTTAACTAAAAAAAACTTCACTTTTAGCACAGTTCCTACGAATAGACCTCCTTAAAAAGAAGTTCGTTCCTTACGCATCTTTTCAACACACAGAGCTAAACTTTCATAATAAGGGGTATTGATAGAGGTGAACATCTCCAGTAGAGGGCGATACTTTTCATAGTTTGCCCATGCCTTGGCCGCTGGTTTTTGACGGCCGCGTTTTGTCAACTCAAAAGAGACCGCGGCATTGATAAAGCCTTTGATCAGTTTTATCTCCTTATCATCTTCAAAACGTCTCGGAAACCAGACCGCTTCAAGAGCTTCATGAGCATCATAAAAGCGTTCCTCCTGCAGACAGAGAGCAAAACGGTCTAAAAAAACAGTGTAATCACTCTGCATCTTGATCCTTTGGTGGTTCACAGGCGGGTGCCCTGTCAGGAAGAAGTTGCATATGTTTACGCCAGTAACCTCTACCGCCGCGCAGAGAGAGACAGTGATATTCAGGGAACTTCTCTCTATACTCTTTAAGCCTGTCATAGGTCGCTTTTCCCGTGTCACAGTAAAAGACAAAAACCGAACCTTTAGGCTCTTTTTTCAACTCAAAAGGATTATAGACAACTGTCTCAGCCCGCTCTATAGGTGACAAAATAGTGTCTACTAACAGAACCTTCACACCCACTTTTTCAAGACGCTCCTTTTCACGCAAAAACTGCTCTTGTGTCCACTCATCAGGAAATTCTCTATTCATTATCACTGCTTCTGTTTTTCATAATTTTAACCAATCATAGACTTTTTACCCCTTTATTTTATGAGCAACACTAAAAGTTTAAATTTTATCAGAGAGACTACTAAAAACTAACCCAAAGCTAACCCAAAACTAACTACACTACATCCATGTCTAAGAAAAAGAAATTTATTAAACTCAACCAGACCATTCGCCACTATTTTGGTGAAGATGGTTTTGATGAGGGAATCCAACGCGTCAGTGAGACCACACTTATAGAACTTGCCCAAGCATTAGGGCTTGTGACAGAAAATCCCTCTAAAAAAAGCCTTGTGCGTATGTTACGAACCCTCTGGTCAGAAGCAGATATTGACCTTCGTCGCCATATTGTGGACTTTTTTAAAGCAGAAGGTACACTCTATCAACCAACAAGGCCTAAAGCAGACCATGATGAACGTGCTGAAAAAATCGATGAACTCCTTCAGGAGATCCCCGATGTAACCGCAGAAGAGACTCTTGAACTCCATCGTGCCTTTATGGATGTACGTACTCGAAAGATCAACCTTTATAAACTCCAAAGTAAATTGGAACATCTCCGTTTTGAAAAGAAGCGTGAGATTATAGAAAAGAAGGTCCAGGGAAGTTTCGATGTAGAAAATCGTCTGGAGTTTAACGCCTCACTACGTTATGATATTGAGGGTGAACAGTTCCATAAGATCCAGCCTCTGCGTACCATGAGTTTCTCTTTTACCTTTTTACAAGAGGCCCAACAAGAGGAGATCATCACAGCCCTTAACGAAGCTAAAGCAGCACTTATCCAACTCAAACAAAAAGAGCTGACTACCTTTTTAGAGCAGATTCCCTCACCCCATCCCTATCTTTTAAAAGATGAGATCATTGCTGCCATCAAGCGCTCCGCACCCAACAACGATGTAACACATATCGCCATTACAGATGCTATTTTACAACGTATTTTTGAGCCTGTTGTCACCCTGAGTGGACTCTCTCAAACCATTAGTGACATCATTTTAAGTATAAAGACCTCATTTACACCCAAGCATGCCAAACAATCCCTCTCTTATGAACTTCATGTGCTTCTGCCTCGGCATGAGACACTTAAAAGCATCTGGATGGGTGAAGAGCTTAAACTTTATGAGCAGGTCGAAAAAGAGCAAAAAGAGCATGAAGCCCACTTCCATAAAGAGTTCAACGAACTCCTAGAAGGAGCCAAAGAGGCCTCAGCTGCACTACAGATGCGAGATGAAGAGATCACTGAACGCATTTTAGAGATCTTGTTGCCACAACTCCATGCAGACCTTTTAATCTCACGAAAGATCATCCGTCGTACCCTTTCACGTTTTCAAGACTCTATCCATGCTGCCCTGCTCAAGCACCAACGCCAACAGCTTCTTGCACGTACGATTCGTGACTTTAAAAATCTCTTTCCCTTAGCACGAGAACTTCGCCGCAAACTCATCTTGCACATCGGCCCCACCAATAGTGGCAAGACCTACACCGCAATGAAAGCACTCGAAAAAGCGGACACAGGCTACTATCTTGCCCCTTTGCGCCTTTTGGCTCTTGAAGGTTATGAGTCTCTTCGCCAAGATGGTGTTGATGCCTCACTCATAACAGGAGAAGAGCAGCTAATAGATGAAGAGGCAACCCATATCTCCTCGACCATAGAGATGTTAAACTTTGAGATGGATGTCGATGTCTGTGTTATCGATGAAGTCCAGATGATTGATGATCGAGACCGTGGATGGGCCTGGGCCAATGCTATCATCGGAGCACCTGCCAAGACCATTATCATGACCGGTTCGCCTAACTCAAAAGAGGCCATCATCGCACTGGCAGAATACCTCAACGAACCCCTGGAAATCATAGAGTTTGAACGTAAAAACCCCCTTGAGATGCTCTCACACGCTACTCCACTCAACGAGATCCGTCCTGCCACCGCCGTCATTGCCTTTTCACGGGCTAATGTCCTCAGACTCAAACAACAGCTTTCTAAAAACTACCGGGTCAGTGTCGTCTATGGTAACCTCTCTCCCGAGGTCAGACGTGAAGAAGCCCGCCGTTTTCGAGATGGTGAAACCGAGATCCTCGTAGCCACTGACGCTATTGCTATGGGACTCAACCTGCCCATACAGACCATTCTCTTCTCTCGAGGAGACAAGTTTGATGGCGTGTCACAACGACCACTTCTTCCTACCGAAGTGCAACAGATCGCGGGCCGAGCTGGACGTTACGGTATGCATGAAAAAGGGTATGTCGGTTCACTTCGCCCCGAAGTCCTTAAGCAACTCAATGATACCTTCACCAAGACACCGCCTCTCATTAAGATCCCTTTTAATGTCATGGCAAACCTTGAACATATCAAACTCGTCGGCGGGATCTTGGAAGAGGAGTCTTTGGAGGAGATCTTAAATTTCTTTGTCAAAAACATGCAGTTTAATGGCCCTTTCAGAGCCGCAAACCTTGAAGACATGGTCGAGGCTGCCAAGATCGTGGATGGCTATCAGCTCGACCTACCCACCAAGTTTCATCTCGCCTGCGCTCCTTTGAGCCTGCGCTCACCTTTTATCGTTGCAGCCTTTGAACGCTACCTGCACCTGCTTGAGAAAGATGAGTTTGTTCCCTATCTTCCTCCAAATAACTTAGGAAGTTTTGCCAACAGCATGGAAGAGCTTCTCGAGGCCGAAGACTATGTTAAAGAGATCTCTCTGTACCTCTGGTTGAGTTACCGTTTTGAGGAGTACTTCTTCGACAGTGAAAAGGCCAAAGAGAGTCGTGTCAAACTCAACAACTTCATAGAAAATTCACTTAAACAGAGCCATTTTGTACCAAGATGCCGTCAATGTACCAAACCCCTGCCACTTGATAGCAAATACGCTATCTGCCAAAGCTGTTTCAAGAAGTTAAACATGGAAAAGAGAATGGCAGACCGAAAAGCAAGTGGTGGTTCAAGACCTAAAAGAAGACACTAAATGGTAAATGGTAAATGGTAAATGGTAAATGGTAAATGGTAAAAAGATGGCGAAACTCATCTTAACCATCACTGAATCTATAAAAGTTTCAGATTTGGTGTAGATTGTGCTGAAGTGAACCCGAAGGCGCACTGCTGTGCGTTGAGAGGTGAACTTCAGTGCAAGATGCGCCGAAGCTGGAACTTTTATTATTTGATTAGGTCGCTGTAGTCGTAGTGATTGGGTTTTAGAAATAGTTTCTCTTTTTTAAGAATAATACGATCATCGTCCATCGCATACTTTTCAAACCGTGCTTTGATCTTTTGTCGCTTCTTTTTAGAGAACATCTTAAGTTTCAAAAAGTCTTTCAAAGAGACCACATCGTTCTCCTCGTCAACCACATCGATGACATCATCAAAGGGAAGGTCTTCCTCTCTCTCACTTGTCACAGCTTCTTCAATGACGCTCTCCATATTTTGGTGGGTCAAAAACTTAGAAGCAACTACTTGAAGAACACTTTTAAGCTGCACATCACGCTCTTTATAGATCTTCTCTATCTTCTCTTTCTCTTCGATCAGCATCTGTTCACGTTGAGACCTTAGAGTACGGGTCTCTCCCTCTAAGGCAGAGACCTTGGCTTTTAATTCTGCATTTTCTTGTTCGATATAGCTATAATACTTGTCATTCCCAGCAGTCGTCGGTTTAGGCATCTCTTTGGCACCGCCTACAACAACATACTTGGTACCATGTTCGATGACACAGTCTAAAGTCCCACGTCTTATGCGGTTATGAATCGCCTCTTTTGAGACCTTAAAATGCTCAGACGCTTCTGCTACAGTCATCTTACTCATGGTTCATTCCTTTAGCGCATGTTCTCAAAAACCAGTGGTGCATCCCACTCCATTGCTCTGATCTCACGGATCACCTTTTGAAGCTCATCAATCTGCTTAGACTTCACACGAATATGATCACCCTCTAAAACAGCACTTCCTTTGATCTTCATCTTTTTGATCTCAGCTACGATCTTTTTAGCCTCTTTGGACTCAATGTAGTCTACAATTTTGTAAACCACGCGACGATTTCCACCGCTGCTGTCTTCTACATTTGTCTCATCCAAGACCTTAGAGCTCAGGTTATGTTTAAGCAGTCTTGCGATGACCATATCTTGCAGGGCTTCAAGTTTATTGTCACTTGAACTTGTCAAAGTTAGCGTCTTTGCTTTTTCACTGTACTCGATCTCTGCCGTAATCCCTTTAAAGTCATAACGGTTCGTGACCTCACGCTGAACCTGCAAGATCGCATCTTTAAAATCCTGCATGCTGATTTTTGCTGATATATCTACCGAGTGCTCTTTTGCCATCTGTTTCTCACCTTAGTTATAAAGAATCTATAGGGCACCTCTAAAAGCCCTATATATTTTACTGTTTTAAAGTATAACAGATGCTCCCTGAGACATTCTCTCAAAGGTGCTGTTTGAACTTCATAACACTCGCACTAACAAACACCACTACAAAACCAAGCAGCGCCCCATAGGCATACAACAGGTCGACCAAAAGTGTCTGTTTGATAAGCAGACCACGTATGATCTCTACAAAATAGGTAAACGGAAGCAGGTAACTGACCACCCGCACTGCGGCAGGTATCGCTTCGATCGGAAAGATAAACCCTGAAAGCAGGATAGAGGGGACAATAATAAATATCGCCACAAACATCGCCTGCTGCTGTGTCTGTGAGACCAACGAGATCAAGAGTCCCAAAGAGATCATCACCGCGACGTAGATAAAAGCCAGTGCAAAGAGCAGCAAATGCGAAGAGGGTTGCGGCAGATCAAAGACAAACCAACCCACACCCAAGATAACATAAAAGTCGATCAAAGTGATCACCACATAAGGGAGCAATTTTCCTATGATAAAACTGAACTTCGAGATAGGCGTTACAAACAGCTGTTCCAAGGTGTGCTGTTCTCTCTCGCGTACAATAGTGATCCCTGTCAGGATCAAAGCGACCTGCATAATCAAAACACCAATAACCCCCGGTAAAAAGAACCAGGTCTCTTTTTCATCCGGATTAAAAAGCACATCAGTGTCCATCACAAAAGGATTCTCGGCTATAACCGTGTTAGGCGCATCTTCATCCAGAAAATACATATCGTTGGTAACATCTTTATCTGTCGCTGCACTCGAGTTGTACTTCATCGCTGTCGTCAATGAGGGCATGGTACCATCTACATACAGAGTGATATGGGGCTGTTCATTTTCTATCAGTTGAGCAGAAAAGTTATTGCCTATATAAAGTCCTGCCTTAGCGCGTCCGGAACGTATCTCTTCGATGATGGCATTTCTACTCTCAACACTGTACATCTGAAAGTAACCATCGCTCCACAATCCGGTCTTGATCATATCCGAGAAAAAAGAGCGATCCGCATCCAAATAGGCCATCTTGACATTGTTAGGCTCCAACTTCAGTGCCACTGCAAAGAGTACCATCAACAGTAGTGGCATCACAATAATAAGAGCCATCAATCTTGGGTCCCGACGCAGTTGCAACAACTCTTTTTTCACAATAGCCATGATCATGAGTGGCCTCCTTGGGTCAGTGCAATAAAGACATCTTCTAAGTCAGGTTCCGTCTCTCTAAGTTCTACATCTATACCCTGAACCATACTGATCTTCTCTTCTAGTAGACTTTTTGATACCTCTTTGGTCGCCACAATATGCAAGTCATCTCCAAATTGATTGGTCAACTGAACACCTGCTACCGCTTGAATTACCTCTGTTACTTTAGGTGAGTAACTCTGCTTAAAGGTAAAGACATTGACATCACCAAGTGCTGACTTGATACTCTTGGGTGTTCCCTCTGCTATCATCTTCCCCTCTGCTATAAAAGCCAGTTGATGGCAGCGCGCGGCCTCTTCCATATAGTGTGTGGTCACAAAAAGGGTCTTGCCTTCGGCACTCAGCGCGTAAAAGTCATCCCACAACAACTTACGGGTCACAGGATCTATACCCGCCGTCGGCTCATCTAAAAATAGGACTTGAGGGTCATGGGCTAAGGCACAGACCAAGGCTAGACGCCGTTTATAACCACCCGATAGTGCTCCTGCGGCACTGTTTTTATAAGGTCCCAACTGATAACGCTCCAGAAGTGCTTCCAAATGTGCCTCATCCTTAACACCGTACATCTCGGCATAAAACTTCAGGTTTTCCCAAACACTCAACTCTCCATACTGGCCAAAATGCTGCGCCACATAACCAAAATCATGTTTGGCCTTTTCCACACTACTACCGTTGATCTCTACCTCACCACTATCTGTATCCATAATCCCACAGAGCATTCGAATGACTGTCGTTTTACCCGCTGCATTAGGTCCTAAAAGACCAAATATCTGACCCTTTTCTATTGTTAACGAGACCTCATCAACACGCCGAACACCTTTAAAACTTTTAACAAGTTGCTTTGCATGAATCATGAATTTCCTTTTCTATTTTAATTGTATCAAAATCTAGACAGTTCTAAAATGGTATAATCGCGCCAATTTTTATGTGCTAAGATAAATCAGGCACACTATATACAGTATAAAGGCTCATTTATGGGACAGACAATAACAGAAAAAATATTTTCAGAACACGTAGGCAGAGAGGTCTTCGCAGGTGAGATCATCCGTTGTGACATCGACATGATCATTGGTAACGACATCACAACTCCGATCTCGATTAAAGCATTTGAAGAGAGTGGTGCAGAGAAGTTGGCCAACCCAGACGGTTTTGCACTGGTTCTTGACCACTTTATCCCGGCAAAAGATATTGCATCAGCAAACCAAGCTAAGATTAGTCGTGAATTTGCTTACAAACATGATCTTAAAAACTATTTTGATGAAAAGGACATGGGGATCGAGCACGCACTTCTTCCTGAAAAAGGTTTGGTTGTTCCTGGTGATGTGATCATTGGTGCAGACTCCCATACTTGTACACACGGTGCTTTAGGTGCTTTTTCTACCGGTATGGGTTCAACTGACCTTGCGTTTGGAATGATCACGGGTGGGAACTGGTTTAAAGTTCCTGAGTCTATCAAGGTGATCTTTAATGGCGAACTTCGTCCAAATGTTTATGGAAAAGACCTGATATTGGAAGTAATCCGTCAAATCGGTGTTGACGGTGCACTTTACCAAGCGCTTGAGTTTACCGGTAGTACTATTGACACACTTAGCATGGATGACCGTTTCAGCCTTTGTAATATGGCGATTGAGGCCGGTGCTAAAAACGGTATCATCGCTGTAGACGACATCACCAAAGAGTTTTTGGCAGACAAAAACCTGGCACGTGAACCTAAGATGCACTACTCTGATGCAGATGCCAAGTATGTTCAGGTGATCGAGATCGATGTTGCTAACCTTGAGCCTGTCATCGCTTATCCTTCACTTCCATCTAACGGTAAACCTTTAAGTCAAGCTGTTTCTGACAAGATCGCAGTAGACCAGGTCTTTATCGGTTCATGTACCAACGGACGTCTTTCTGACCTTAAAATGGCAGCAGAGATCCTTAAAGGCAAACGTGTCGCACGTCGAACCCGTCTTATCGTGACACCGGCGACACAAAAGATCTTCAAGCAAGCCGAGAAGCTTGGTTACATCGACATCCTTATCGATGCAGGCGGGGTTGTCTCTAACCCTACTTGTGGTGCTTGTCTTGGTGGATACATGGGTATTTTAGGTGATGGTGAAGTAGCTATTGCAACAACCAACCGTAACTTCGTCGGTCGCATGGGTGCCCGTTCATCCGGTATCTATCTTGCCAACTCTGCCGTGGCAGCAGCTTCTGCTATCACAGGTTATATCACAGACCCTGCAAGTCTCTAAAAGTGTGCCTCAATTGAGGCACAATACCCCCAGCATGAACCAAAAACCAAAAACCAAAAACCAAAAACTATTTTCCATCCCCTGCGTCATTTTTGCTGGTGGCAGAAGTTCACGTATGGGTTCAGACAAAGCGCTGTTACCTTTTGGAAAGGCGCACTCACTTGTAGAATTTCAATATAGACGTCTCAATCAACTGTTCGAAAAAGTCTATATATCCACAAAGGAAGATAAGTTTGATTTTGAAGCACCACTCATTTTAGACCTACCTTCTGAAGAGCTGTTTGCACCGACAGCAGGTTTCATAGCGATGTTCCAGAAGTTGGATGCAGAGGTGGTTTTTGTGATCAGTGTCGATACACCTTTTGTAGAAGCAATGCAGATTGAAAATCTTATAGAGGCATATCACCAACAAGATGCTGTCATTACCAAGACCAAACAAGGAACCCATCCTATGTGTGGACTCTATCACCGTCGACTGTTACCAAGGTTTGAGATGATGATGAAAACACAGAAACATCGTTTGGGACAACTACTTAAAGAGGTTGACACGACCTATGTCATGTTCAAAGAGGAAGCCCCCTTTAGCAACCTCAACCATCCTCACGAGTACGAGGCGGCTTGTAAACGTTTTTAGAGTTTACTCTCTATCTCAGCCTCCATAGCATTATAGATCTTCAAAACACCATCAATAGCAGTCTGACCCTGATCAAAGAACTTGTTTGCATCAAGTGTGATCTTATTTTGTCCAATCACTTTGGTCTTCGCCAGTTGAGAATAGAGATCGATCTGTTCCTTAAGATTGTTTAGTTCACGTGGTGCCAGACGCTTGCATCCTTGACTCTTAAAGTACTGTTCCATCGACACACGATAGCTTTCGATATTAGTGATAAATGACTGCATCTCAGGTATCTCTTTAGCCTTACAATGACCCCTTGCCGCGATACCCGAGCCCATGCCTCGCAGCTTACCAATGTTTTCGGTCAATGGTAACAGTGTACTGTTCAACATTTTGACGGCAACATAGATATCTTGTTTACCACCTTTAAAACGTGCATCAATGATCTTGCCATTAAGCACTAGCCATGACTCTATGAGCTGGGTATAAGTATCAAATACATCTGCTGCATTTTTCTTTAATGCTTTTTTGTTAAGTTTTTTTAGATTTTTTATCAGCGTATCCATCTCAGCACGATAGTTCTTGGAGAGCTTTGCCTCTGTAGAGACTTTTTTTAAAGTATCAAGATCTTTCATCATCTCTTCACGCTGGGCATAGACTAACAGCTGTGCTGCAACATTGCCATTCATAAAACTGTTGGTCAAACCTCGTGTCTTTTGGGTACTGATCACTACATCTTTTACAGAAGAGACCAAATGAAGGTAGACTTTGTCTGATGGCTCCTCCTCAAAAAGTGAAAACGCCATCATAGGGGTCACCATGATCCATATCAGCAACAATACTTTTTTTAACATCGCTTTATCTCCTGTCTGCATAAGTATAAAATTATAGCAACTGGTGTTCATTCATATTCTGACTTATATCAATTGAACTTTAATATCTTTAGAAGCCTCTCTTTTTGAGAGACTGCTGGTTGGTAACAAATAGCTTTGGTATAATTTCGATTATTACCCAAGCTGTCTTGTGAATTATGTTTACATTTCAAGATATCTAAAAGATCAGCAGTTATGAAAAGGATCACCGTGAACCTCACCCACTTGGATGAAAAAGACAGACCTAAAATGGTCGATGTATCAGACAAAGACCAAACGACCCGTGTTGCTGTAGCCAGTGGCATCATAGAGATGAGCCAAGATGCCTTCGATACCATCGTGACCGAAAAAAGCAAAAAGGGTCCTGTACTTCAAACTGCTGTTATCGCAGCGATTATGGGTGTCAAAAAGACCTCTGACCTTATCCCTATGTGTCATCCTCTTAACCTCAGCGGGATCAACTGTGATGTAGATGAACTTCCGGAACTTCCTGGTTTCAAACTGACTGTCACAGCCAAACTCACGGGGCAAACTGGTGTTGAGATGGAAGCATTGACAGGTACTTCCGTAGGTCTACTTACTATTTACGACATGGTCAAGGCTATAGACAAGGGGATGATCATCCGTAATATACAACTCGAAAAAAAGTCCGGCGGCAAAAGCGGCGACTTCTCAAGATAAGGATCAATCATGGCAACAGATACACCCAAACTCAAAGTGATCGGCGAAGGCGAAAACCAGAAACTTGAACTTGAATACCCTTGTAGTTGGAAGTACAAGATCGTTGGTGCAGAGCGTAAAGCACTAGAAGCTGCGATACACTCTGTCATTTTAGAGCGTGCCCACACTTTAGAACACTCTAAAGCTTCTAAAACAGGCAAATACATCAGTCTTAACTTAGACCTCATCGTTCATAATGAAGATGATCGCACCTTTATCTATGAAGCGCTTAAAGCGCACAATGACGTCAAGATGGTATTGTAAACAACATTGTTGTTACAATAAGAGACCAAGAGGCCGTTATGCATGGTCTCCAACACTAAAGGAACACAAATGGATATGGAAAAGTTTGAACGTGACATTAGAAGTTTTTACAAAAAGCGTAAGGCAAAGTCTCTCGATAAAAAAGTACTCTCTTTAGCAGACCACATCGAACAGGAGTGGGGCATCTCCAAAGATGATCTCAAGTTCCAAGAGCTCAAAGTGATTGCTGAAAGTATCTTGGACATTGAGACTAAAATACTGCATGATGAAGTCCAAGATCTCTTAGCACAAAAAGAGCAGATCGAGCGTCAACTGGAAAAGAAATCCCTTGACCTTCAAAATGCGAAGTATAATGTCTTTAATACCATCGAAGCAGACCTTGCTGAGAACAATCCAGTAGCCCAGCGTGACCTCCACCAGATCAAACTTCAATCCATAGACCTTTTTGATATGTTACAGGAGATGGTCGAGTCTGCTATCTTGACAACCCTTGAAAAGGGCCATGATGTCGAGGAGACTCTAAAAGAGATCACTAAAGATATCACCTACGAGACCCTAAACGAAGGGGTTATGGGCACCGTTCGTATCCGTAAGATCATCTATACTATTTTGCAAAGTGCTATTGGGATTGCAGAAGCAACACCTAATGCAGCTGAAGAGATCTTACGCGGGACACTTAAAGGTATCCGCACCGGTCTCGTTCATGCTATCCGTGACTTTAAACAACAGTTACAGTATGTTCCAGAAGAGCTAAAAGCAGGTGTCATCGCAGATTATGGTGACCTTGATGAGTTAAAACAGACCAACCTAGTCTTCACACAGACCATACAGTCACTCTCTAGTACCACCGACAAAAATACAGAGGCCCTGCTTCTCAAGATCAGTAAAGACATTCACTTGGATATGGATGAACTTATTATGATCTCCAAAGAGACGGTAGAGGTAATGAAAGATCGCTTTAATCTAGCAACTAAAGATGCTTTGGTACGCGGCAGTCTTGCACTTCAAAAGTCAGAAACGGCCAAAGAGGCAAAACGTATGGGTATCCAAGCCTTTAGTGCTGCTAAGACTGCCTTGGACTCTGCTCTAAAAACAGCCAAAGACAAAATAGACAACAAGTAAAAAAAATATGCCAAACTTTAAAACCATTAGCAGCAGCGACCCTATTAAGGAGATCATAAAGTCAGCTTTTGACATGGATGTTGATCTTATCGGAGGGTGGGGCTATACCCAAGAGAGTGCCACCATTATTCATAGCACCAACGACCTACCGGTTGAACAGTTCGAACACACCCTCACTACCATGCGTGCCTATATAGAGATGAACATGACGTTGGAAGCCTCCCAACGTTACGGTAGTATTAACCCCACTGAGACCAAACGTGAAGTCATTACTATGAAAGATAAGACTTATCATAAAGTCTACTATGAGATCACAGCAATGCAAGAAGATCTCTATGCAAAATTTATAAATGAGTATAAATCAGGCTATGGTATAGCAGATTTTGACATGAGTGAGCATTTTAAACGGAGAAAAAAGGCAACTCTAGTACGGCAAGTGGTGCACTGGTTCAGACATGATTTTGTATAGAAAACAGTCAACTTACTTCATTTATTGACTATTTTTATACTTCTCTCCCTCCTGTCCAAAGATAATATAAGTGTCTTTCTCTTTTTCTGACTGTTTTTTATACAAAAAAATGTACTAATATATATTGTTATAAAAAAATACCAACCCGTGAGTGTTTCGTTTAGTAATACATTAAACGTAAGAAACATGGGCTTAAAGCAAAACAGTTGATAAGTATGTGATACTATTCTAGTTACGTATTGTCGTAATTGTTAATACACAGATCAACCATCAGTTTTTTTTAACTAGCGTACTGTTTACAGTGCCTGTTAGAAAAATCTGACGGTTTGTCTGTGTCTAGTAGTTATTAACAAGTGGGATATATCTATATTTAATTAGGGAGAAACGAATGAGTAATAAAGAAATTAAAAACTCACAGGCAGAAGTTGAAGTATCTAATGATATGAATACTCAACTGTCTGATAGAAGAGCCTTTTTCAAAAAAGCGGCACTATCTGTAGGTGCACTAGCTGGAACTGGCCTTTTAGCAAATGAGCATGCAGCATCAGGTGAAGATGATCCATTCATCATGCACCATGTCAAATGGGGTCAGAAACTTGGAGATCCAGTTACAAAGAACCGTTACGGTATGCCATCTGAGTACGAGCACAATGTTCTTAGAAGAAACACTAAGCTTCTTGCTTCTGGTAACTTCCAAGCGTCTATCGCAGTAACACCTATCCACGAGTCAATGGGTATCATTACACCAAATGGTCTTTTCTTCTCTCGTTCACATGGTGGTGTTGCACATGTAGATCCTAATGAGTACCGCTTGATGATCCACGGTCTTCTTGAGAAGCCTATCGTTTTGACTCTTGATCAACTTAAAAAGTACCCATCGGTTACACGTACACACTTTATTGAGTGTCCGGCCAATGGTGGTCAAGAGTGGCGTGGTCCACAGTTCAACTCCCTACAGTTCGCTAAGGGCTTCATGAGTTGTGCTGAATGGACTGGTGTCTACTTAAAAGATATCCTTAAAGATCTTGGTGTTAAGCCAGAAGCTAAATGGATTCTTGCAGAAGGTTCTGACAACTCTGAAATGGGACGTACAATTCCTATGGACAAGGTTATGGACGACGCAATGATCGTTTATGGTCAAAATGGTGAAGCACTACGCCCAGAACAAGGTTACCCAGTTCGTATCCTTCTTCCAGGCTGGGAAGGTAACCTTTGTGTGAAGTGGTTGAAGCGTATTAAGCTTTCTGATGAGCCATTCTTTGCAAAAGAAGAGACTTCTAAATATACAGCACTTAAGCCAAGTGGAAAAGCGATTCAGCACTTCTACGCAAATGAGGTTAACTCAACAGTAACTTCTCCATCTCCAGAGATTCCGTGGAAAGACCTAAAAGTCGGTGAGCTTGTTGAGATCGAAGGCCTTGCATGGTCAGGTATGGGAACAATTACTGGTGTTGATATCTCTTTCGACGGTGGTAAGAACTTTGTGGAGGCAAACCTTAAAGGTCTTGTTCTTCCAAAATGTTGGACACGTTGGAGCTACACTTATAAGTATGAAGGTAAAAAGATCGTTCTTGCATCTCGTGCAATGGATGATGCTGGCTACATTCAACCAACTATTGACCAAGAGACTCTTATAACTGGTATCGAAGCTGTATATCACAGAAACGGTATAGAGACATGGGAAGTATCTGAAGATGGTACTGTAAACCATATGCAGATGCGTTCAACTCTAAAAAGAGATGAAACAGGCAAAGTTGTAATTGACAAGGAGGCAAAATAATGTTTAAACTTAATAAACTGATCATTTCTGCATCAATTGCAGCATCAGCAGCACTTTTCATGACTGCATGTAACGGTGACGATACTTCAACTGCAGGTGCTTCACACTCAGGTGCTACAGCATCTGCTGTAGCATACACAAATGGTAAAGCCGTAATCGACGGTGGTACTACGTACCCTGTTATCAATGGTAAGACATCTGACTATGTTATCGACAAGCAGGCAGAATCTGAGACATTTAACTATGGTCGTACACCTACTGCAAATGAAATAGCTGCATGGGACACTGATGTAACTCACATCAAACTTCCTCCGGAGGGTTCTGGCTCTGTTGAAGAGGGTGAAGAACTTTACGAAGAGAAATGTGTTATGTGTCATGGTGACTTTGGTTCAGGTGGCGGTGGTTACCCATCACTATCTAAGGGTAATGCTGTAGAACTACAAAAGACACTAACAAACCAACGCTTCGACCCAGATGCTGATGGTCCTTCACGTTTCTTTGGTTCTTACTGGCCACAAGCTAGTACAATGTGGTGGTACATCCATGATGGTATGCCACATCCAATGACTAAGTCACTTTCAGTAGACGAGACTTATGCTTTGACTGCCTACATGTTAAACATCAACGAGATGGTTGTTGATGGTGTAGAAGTTGACGACGATTATGTACTTGATCAAGAAAAATTTGCTAAGATCGTTATGCCTAACGTTGATGGTTTCGAACCAGAGATCCGTGGTAAAGACGGTGTAGAAAATGTACGTGCTTACTTCCAGGTAGCTTCTAACTTCGGTGGACAAAAAGTTAACCCAAGTGAGCGTTGTATGAAAGATTGTCTTGAGCCTACTGCTAAAGCAACTTACATCTCTGGAACAGGTATTTCTGACTTCCTTCCACCGATGGCAACGGTACGTGACTTACCAAAAGCGGAAGGTGGTTTTGATGCTAAAGCTGCTTACGAAAGTAACTGTGCAATGTGTCACGCTTCTTACTTGGCTCCGGGAAGTTCAGACTGGAAAGGCTATACAGCACACGGTATGGACCAAGTCTATGCTAAAGGTATTGCTGGAACAGAAGGTGGTATGCCTCCAAAAGGTGGTTCATCACTTTCGGACAAAGACTTTAAAACACTTGTAGACTATATGGTCTCAGGTAAATAATTACAAAGGAAATAATATGCAAAGAAGAAAATTTTTAAGCCTGGTAGGTTTAGGCGCAGTAGCTATGAGCGCTGCTCCAGTTGCACTAAGTGCTACTGATTGGCGTGCAGACAAGCCAGACGTATGGACGGCAAAGAATGTTGATGATGCTATCAAAGCAATGTACGGTTCAAAAGCAATCGCGGAGGGTGGCGTAACAGTCACAACTCCTGATGTTGCTGCAAACGGTGGTGCTGTTCCTGTTAACGTTAAGTCTGATCTTGATGCAAAGACAGTAGCAATCTTCCAAGATGCTAACCCTGAATCAGCTGTTATCGTTTTTGACGTTAATGAGTATGGTATTGTTAACTATGATGTTAAGATGAAACTAAAATCAGTTGGTGAGCCAATTACTGTAACTTGTGTTGTTGAGACTAAAGACGGTAAGCTTCACTCAGGTAAGCGTACTCTAGATGTTGCACTTGGCGGTTGTGAAGGTTAATTCTTCACTTCTTAATATATTATAAAATAAAGGAAAATCATGGGCGCAATTAAAGTAAAACCAAAATTAAAAAACGGCATTGTTAAAGTAAAAGCACTTGCAAGCCACGAAATGACAACATACGATATCGCTAAGAAGAGAACAGGTAACCGTGATGATGCAAACTTCATCACTCATATTTCTGCTTCTGTAAACGGTACAGTAGTATGGGAAGCTTCTACAAGCCAGTTCCTTGCTAAAAACCCTATCTTTAAATTCCAATTTAAAGGTATCGGTAAAAAAGGCGACAAAGTTGAGATGAACTGGGTTGACCGCAAAGGTAACACTGGTAAAGGTAAAGGTAAGATCAAGTAATCCGCTTGACACTTTACAAGGAGAGCCTTGCTCTCTTCTCCCCTATAGGTCTCATATTTGTATAAACTTTTCTCTACCTTTTTTTTATTATCTCTATTTACTATTTCACTGTCAGCAAAAGATCTAAATATTGACACTATCGTAGCAAATGCAGATCATAAACCACTCTTTCTATTTTTTCATAAACCCCATTGTGGACACTGTAAACATATGATAGAGTTTACATTAAAAGATCCGGAGATCGCACAACTTGTGTCTGAGAAGTTTATTTATGTAGACCTCTACACAGGTGAAGAGGGAACCGTAATATTTAACGGGTTCAAAGGAACGCGACGCACTTTGGCACAATCTTTGGGATACGACTTTTATCCTACCAGTATCTTTGTAGAGACCCCTGGTAATAGAGTCGTTAATGCTACACCCGGTGCCCGAGGGCAAGACTGTTTTATAAAAGTACTTGAGTATGTAGCTACCAAGCAGTACCAAAAGATGGAGTTTGAGACCTATCTTAATACTCTTGATCTTAACAGTGATGACTAAAGGAGTAACATGTTTACCAAAGAAGTAGGAAAAGTAAAAGAACTCTATATCACCAAAGCAGGTAACCCTGAACGTATACCTGAGAAATCACTTTCTTTAGATGAACAGGGTGTCATCAATGACAAGTTTCATGGAAAGGAGTTGGAACGCTCTGTACTCATTGCTTCCAAAGAGAGTTATGAGATAGCACAAGAGCAAGGCATTGAGATTTCTCATGGTCTCTTAGGTGAGAATATACTGATAGACTACAACCTCTATCATTTTCTTCCTGGAGACACCTTTGCCATTGGCAGTGTCATTTTTGAGATCACCCAAAACTGTACTATCTGTAAAGGTCTCTCCAGTGTAGATGCAAAATTACCCAAGTTATTGAAAAACGATCGCGGTATATTTGCGAAGGTTTTACACAGTGGAGAGATAAAAATAGGTGATACAATTCGTATCAAAGAAAATTAAGATTGTCTAGAACTTAAAAAAGATAAACTTATAAAAGCATTGCAATGTTTTGGAGATTTTCAAGAACAATGCATAAATTACACAAGGAAGATCTATGAAAAGATTGTCAACAATCGCATTAAGTACATTGGTAGCATTTGGTATCAGTGCATGTAGCTCACACGAAGCAGAAGTAGCAGCAGAAGCGAAAGCACCTGTAAAAGCAGCATTTGACCAAAACAGCCAGGACATCCGTGTTATCACTGTAGCAAACCCAGAAGGCAAGATCACTGGTGCAACGATCGAAGACGCATTTGTAGCAAATGGTTTTATTGTTGATGGTAACAACAACATGAACGACCCTTTCTCTAAGCGTTTCCCTAAAGTTTGGTACAAGACTTACCGTCTAGCGATCGCACACCACTCTGATTATACTGCTAAATTGGCTAAAGATTTCCCAAGTATCGGTCTTATCACACCACTTAGTATGTCTATCTGGTCTTCACATGACAACAAAGACATCTCTATCTCTTCATTGACACTACGTGGTATGTCTCGTATTACTCAGATCCCTATGGACAATCCAGATCTTATCGCTTATGCAGATGCAATGGACAAAGCACTTAAAGCTGCAATTCCAGGCGGTAAATACGAAGAGCGTACATACAGCAAGATCGCTGACATGAATATGTCACTTGCTACAAACTTTACTGCTGTATTTGACACAGACGAAGAGACTACTGCTTCAGATGCAAAAGACTCTTTTGAAGAAGAGTTCGAAGCTGAGATGGAGCCTGTTGGTTTCCTATTCCCAAGTTTCATTGACCTTAACGGTGAACTAGAAGAGCACAACGTCTCCGGTTATGACTACTACGATACATACTCTGTATGTAAGTTCGACGTTATCTACCCTGTGTCTGAGACACACCCAGAAGTTGGTGCGTTCGCTCCATGTACATTCTACATCTACAAAAAGACAGGTGAAGAAGAGACACACATGGGATTCCCATCTGTTGACAACTGGTTAACTGCAACTGACATCGAAGATGAAAAATCTATGAAACCACTTGTTCAAGCACAAGAGATGTTCTCAAACATCATTAAAGAGATCATTGAGTAATCACACTCTCTAGAGAATGACTTCGGTCTTCTCTGCCCTCACCTAGTAAACTTCTACACTCGCTTTATAAATCTACACAATATATTCACAACATAAAACAGGCTATTATCTTCAAATATATATAAATACTTGTCACTACTAACTTATCTACATAGTATTACAGGCCACTGACACATTTTAAACGTTACTAGCAGCTCTGAGTATCTAAAATGCATTATAAAGTGTTTAAAGGGTATTAATGAAGTTAAGGTTGCATTATATGTTTTGAATGATGAGGGGTGCCTATCATAATAGATAGGCAAATCTTGTATATATATTAATTAAAAGTTCTATTCATCATCATCGTCGTCACCAAACTCTCGTTCGATCATACGTTGATACTCTTCCTCTTTTTCGATTTTCAACTGCTCATCTGTAAGTACCAACTCATGTAAAAACTGTCCAAAGAATGTCAGTGAGTTAACTTTAGCAAGGAAAAGGTAGGTACCTGTCAACAGTGCCGCAAAAGTAGCCGCTGCTATAAACTTCTGTATAGGGCTGAATATCTGTATAGGATCTCTTTTTTGAACTTCACAGACACCACCGGGACAATGCTCCGGATCTTTTTTAGTAAAGAGTTTATATAACCAGCATCCGACACATATTGAAAAAGCACTCTCTAAAAACATAAGTGTAATACATAGCACACAAACCAAGACTTTATAAAAGGTAATATCCCAGTGAAGCACAAACCAGTAGACCATCGGAAATGAGATCATCCAGCCTATGGCCCAAGCAAAACGCTTTTGAGCTGCGCCTACATATTCAGGCCTCTGGTTACGTACTACAAACTTTGCAAGCAGTAAAGAGGGGACATATCTAGGGTTGATCACACGCATCAAAAAGTCAAACCATAGAAATGCCAAGTAGACTCTAGCAACGATAATATGGTTATAACCAATACCCACAAATATCACAAGTGTTCCAAGCATGCCAAGAATACCTGCGGCTGCTCTCGCTTCACGTTCATTAACAACTAGAACGTCATAACCAGGAACCTTTTCACCATACTCTAGAAAAAAACTTTTAATACTCAAAAAATTATCCTTATTATTTATAGTCGCGTATTATAGCAAAAAGTAGTATCTACCTAATCAAACAAACCACTGCCACAACTTTCATGCCATGCGACAATATTGTCCCATGCTTCTTCTGCCGTCTCCACAAACTTGAAAAGCTCCAGATCTTCAGGATCGATAACACCTTCTTCTACTAAAAAATCAAAATCAATGACTTTTTTCCAATAGCTTTTTCCTATAAATATAATTGGTAGTGGTGCTATTTTACGAGTTTGAACCAATGTTAAGATCTCAAAGCTCTCATCAAAGGTACCATAACCACCAGGGAAAATCACTAATGCTCTTGCCCGACGCATAAAATGAAGTTTACGCATAGCAAAATAGTGAAATTGAAAACAGAGTTCTGGTGTGATGTAAGGATTAGGGTACTGCTCATGAGGCAAAGTAATGTTCAGTCCAATTGACTTAGCCCCTACATCAAAAGCACCACGATTAGCCGCCTCCATTATTCCAGGACCTCCCCCCGTCATCAATGTTACCTTGGCATCTTCTGGTCCTCTTCCTGAACGTCCAACAATCGTACCAAAACGTCGAGCTACATCATAGTAGTGACTCTTTTTAAGCACTTTTTTTGCGATACGAAGTTCTTTTTTTACTTTTTTGCTATTAATTTCGTTATATTTATTTTTTAATACTTCCAGACGTCGTTTTGCTTCAGCTTCTTCAACGATACGAGTTGAACCAAAAACCACAATGGTATGCTTTATACCGTATTCTTCAAGTAGCTGTTCTGCTTTTAAATAGTCGACTTGCAGACGTACACTACGCATCTCATCACGACGAAGAAAGTCACAATCACGATCTGCTTCGATATAGTTAGCATTACCCATGATCTGCTCTGTACGTGTAACCGTCAGAGGGTCTTCTTCTTTAGGTTTAGGGCTTTGCCACGGTAATGGTTTTTTATGTTCTCTTGGAATCTTTTTGATCTTGATCTTCCTACTCATCTTTTCTTCTTTTAATATATTTGTTCAAGCTAATAGTATAAAATTATTATATTCCTACTCTTATTTACTTCTCATGAGTTAACCTGTAGATAAATAGAAGTGTATCGTGTAATAAATATAAAAAAGTAGCTGGAAAACAGTTGTATCAGTATGTGGTAGTAAAAAAGTAAGAGCTTTAGATAAAGAACAAAGAGGTTTATATAAATAAAGTATTTAGATTGAAGCAAGTTTAATTATGATTGTAAAAGAAGTATTTGATTGAGGTTTGGTAAATCCGAGAACTAGGCGGCGACCTACATTTCCACACCTGAAAGGTGCAGTATTATCAGCGAAGGGAGGCTTAGCTTCTGGGTTCGGAATGGAGCCAGGCGTTTCCCTCTCTCTATAGCCACCTAGACAATCGGAACTAAAGACACCTAGATGTACTTAGTTCCAACTGTATGGATATATTGGAGTTGTTTAATTATTGTCAGTCAACAGGTTTGTAACTACTATTAGTTTGTTTATTTACTTCTTCATTCAGTATGCTGAATAAGGTAGTGAACAACGCGAATTGGTTTAAAAAAAAGACAAACGGACTATTAGTACTGGTCAGCTAAACGTATTACTACGCGTACACACCCAGCCTATCAAGCTTGTAGTCTTCAAGCGTCCTTCAGGGAAAGTTCATCTTGGAGTTGGCTTCCCGCTTAGATGCTTTCAGCGGTTATCTCATCCGTACGTAGCTACCCAGCGATGCCCTTGGCAGGACAACTGGTGCACCAGTGGTACGTTCACCCCGGTCCTCTCGTACTAGGGGCAACTCTCCTCAACTTTCCTACGCCCACGGAAGATAGGGACCGAACTGTCTCACGACGTTCTGAACCCAGCTCGCGTACCGCTTTAAATGGCGAACAGCCATACCCTTGGGACCTGCTCCAGCCCCAGGATGCGATGAGCCGACATCGAGGTGCCAAACCTCCCCG
>WGDB01000017.1 GCA_015493495.1 Helicobacteraceae bacterium
TGGTATTCGGCACCTACTGCATAATTCGTGATGTTTTCACCGATCACCGTATAGTCCACATAAATATCCAAATGATCCATCACCGTATACCCTGCCCCAATGCCCGATGAAAAAGTAATATTACGTGAATTCACAACGTTATCGTTTGTATAAGCGACCTCTGTCCCACCCAAGTTAGGAAAGATAACACCAAAACGTGGTTTCACATAAATAAGCTTCGTCACAGGAATACGATAGACAGCGTACGTCGCTAGAGTTGTCACATTAACACTATCACGATCCTGGTTACCTTTGTAGTCAACTCTAGGGGCTACTAATGATTTTGTCAACTCTATTTCAGCTGCAAAACCTTCCATTAAAGCATCAAGTGTCATACCACCACGTAGAACAACACCAAGGCCCATCTCCCAGTCTAGAGAGTTTTTAGGAACTGCTTCAAAGGCCATACCGCCACCGGCATAAAAACCGACCTCTGTTGCCATGACATTTGTGCTTAACAGTGATGTTGCTAAAAGTGTATAAAACCATTTTTTCATATTTAATTCCTTATATCATCTAAAAATTTGGTCGAAATCATAACATAGCTTTGCTATAATAACTTACATCCTATTTTTATACCTTGGAGATTTAAATGAAGTTTTTTATTGCCCTAATGTTTTTTCTATCTACACTTGCCTTTGCAGACCTGCACGATACGCTTAGCCAAACCTCAACCCCTAAGGTTCAGAAGCCTATCGTTGTCTTAGAGACTACCCAGGGGAGTATAGAGATCGAACTGCGCCCAGACTATGCACCACTCGCAGTAGAGAATTTCACAACCCATGTTAAAAATGGCTACTACAATGGTCTGATCTTCCATCGTATTATCAAAGACTTTATGATCCAAGGGGGAGACCCTACCGGAACAGGCCGTGGCGGAAGTTCAATATGGAACAAACCTTTTAAAGATGAGTTCGCCAAAAATGTTACCTTCAACCGTACCGGTATCTTAGCGATGGCCAATGCCGGTCCGGGAACCAACGGAAGTCAGTTTTTCATCACTACCGCACCCACGCCATGGTTAAATGGCCGTCATACCATCTTCGGATATGTGGTTAAAGGTCAAGATGTTATTAACAAGTTAAACAATGTCGCGACTTCTGGTCGTGGTGGTGGAGACCGCCCTGTAGAGAAACAAGAGATCATCAAAGCTTACATCAAGTAAGCCCTTTTCATAAAATATATTTAGATAACTAAAGCGTTTTGAACCTTTAGTGCTTGCACATGTTCTTGCACATCGTGCACCCTCAAGATCCCCGCACCATTTTTAGCTGCTGCCAGATGCAAAGCAAGTGAACCACCTAGACGTTCTGAAACGTCAGAAGGATCGATCTTGTCTATAAGAGACTTACGACTTGCACCGATCAAGACCAATTTTCTAAGGCGAAGAAAGTGCTCCAAATGGGTAATGAGCAGTAGGTTGTCCTCTAGTGTCTTACCAAAACCGATGCCAACATCTAAAATGATGTTTTTGATCTCATAACTATGTGCCTTGGCGATGCGTTTTTGAAAAAAGGCATAAACCTCATCTAAGACATCATCATATACAGGAGCATCTTGCATGGTCTCAGGACGCCCTTTCATATGCATAATGATCGCTGTAGCATCAAAGGCTGCGATCACTTCACACAAACGGTCATTTTCAAGTCCACGAATATCATTGACCATATGAAAACCCCGCTCTAAAGCATACTGCGCCACTTCAGGCTGATAAGTATCAATGCTGAACTTAGCCTTTTGTAAAAGTGTACTATTTTCCAGCAGATCGATAATAGGCCGAACCCGTTCCAGCTCCTCTTCAACTGAGACCTCAAGAGAACCAGGACGTGAGGAGACACCCCCTATATCAATGATCTCAGCACCATCATGTATCATCGCCTCAACCTGTTTCAAGGCGGCATCAGCCTTAAACCGACTGCCGCTAAAAAAACTGTCATCATTGGCATTGATGACGCCCATGACCTGACATTGTCGTGGTTTTTCTGTTTTTAAGATGATCTGTAGCTGATGGGCGACTGCTTTAAGTCCATAAGGTTGACTCAGCTCCTTATGACTCAAGATCTTAAAATGTTTTTTAGACCCTATCAACAGACAGTCCACAAACTCTTTTTTCGCCATAACCGTGCCTTTGGGTACCGCGAGATCAGCACCTATGGATAGCGCATCTTGTTTTAAGACATTGGCACCTGCAGATGCCAAACCTTTAATACTGACGATATAGAGTTGTGCTTTAGCACTCATGATGTTCAAGCCACCCGCATCAACACCGATCTCTCTTAGATATGCTCTGACATCAATGCCGATGTTGAGTTGTTTAACGACCACGAGAGACCTTTAAAAAGCTCATAAGCAGTGTGACCAGAACCGCCTGAAGTCTGGCGTTGGCATTGATCAGTTTAAAACTGCGTTCAAAGTTTCTGATCTGTTTTTCACTCAGGGCCAACCTGTCTACAACAGTTGCACGGTGGTAGAGTGACTCTATCAGTGTCTTTGCCTCATGCTTGGGAAGACGCTCATGTGCTTTTACAAATTCAAAAAGTGCAGAGAGGTTTAAATGACTCAGATCGATGTCCAAGGTCTTAGGTATCATAACACTTTTTTCTTGCACTGTGTTCAGTCGTGAGCGCACGGTAGGCAGGAGTGTCGACTTGCTCTCAGTGATGATGACAAGTTCAATGTTGCGAGGTGGCTCTTCCAGGAGTTTTAACATAGCATTTTGGGAGATCTCGTTAAAGGTCTTGGCCGCAAGTACCAGGTACTTGATATGCTCTTCGGCGATGTAAGCCTCGGCCATAACACTCTTGGCATCTTCTACTTTGAAATCTTCTCGGACGAAGGAGACGACACGGTGTCCTTTAAGCTCTTGTTGAAGCTGTGTACAACGCTCTTCTACATTATCACAGATGATAATATGGCTGCCCAGACGATTATTCGTCGACATTGACCTCTCCAAAAAGTACCGCATTAAGCGACTTGTCAAACTGACGGTATAGCTGTAGCATCTTAATGTCAACCAGAGGGTCGTATGAACGCATAGTATAGGCATTTTGGTACTCTTCATCCATAAGCCACAAGAAACTTCTGTCTTGACTCTTGGGAAGGTCTGAGGCCTTGTCATTACCCCGACCGATATACCAAAAAAAGTAATCATCTTTATATGAGAGACTTAACATATCTTCCAACATGTCAAGGTTTTCTGAAGAGATCATGGCGTAGTTGGGGTAGAGACTTTCTATGCGTGTAGCAGAGATCATGGGGCGGTCTGTCGTAGCCTTGTTGAGTGTGTTGATGATATAGTGGCCAAACCACTGACGATCACTGTCCGTCACAATAACAATGCTTTTACCCGCAATGATCTGTTTGAGTGCCTGTGCTATAGTAGCTGTCCACTCAAAACGAGACTCCTCTAACCATGAGAGCATGGCCCCTTCATCACGTATGTTGTCAAGAGTCCATTTTATGAAAGCCTGCACGCGATGTTTACTTGTCTAACTCGTATGCGTTATGAAGTGAGCGAACGGCAAGTTCTGCATACTTTTCATCAATGACCATAGAGACCTTGATCTCAGAGGTAGAGATCATCTGAATGTTGATGTTCTCAGTAGCCATAGTAGAG
Source organism: Helicobacteraceae bacterium (assembly GCA_015493495.1). Classification (GTDB taxonomy): domain Bacteria; phylum Campylobacterota; class Campylobacteria; order Campylobacterales; family Sulfurimonadaceae; genus Sulfonitrofixus. Next base: position 3,656 of record WGDB01000017.1, read on the forward strand.
AAGGCTTTCGCCGCGACACCCGTGTGTGACTTCATTCCCACACCAACAATAGAGACCTTACAGATGCTTTCGTTATAAGAGGCATCTTTGATCTCATTCTTCTGACAAAAAGACTCTACTACCGCTTTGGCATCATTCAACTCATTTTGAGGCACAGTAAAGTCCATGTTGGTTGAACCGTCATGTCCAGAGGTCTGGATGATCATGTCAACATTGACATTGCTAGTCGCTAAGGCACCAAAAACATCAGAGGCAATTCCCGGGCGGTTAACAACACCTTCAAGAGCGATACGGGCTTGGTTACGGTCGAGTGCGATACCGCTTACTAATGGTTTTTCCATGATATTTTCTTCCTTTGTTATTAATGTGCCCTCTGCATCAGAGAAGCTTGAGCGTGTCACCAGACTAACATTGAGTTTTTTAGCCAGTTCTACAGAACGGTTTTGAAGGACCTTAGCACCTAAAGATGCCAACTCCAACATCTCATCATAAGAGATCTTGTCCAGTTTTTTAGCGGTTGGTTCTATACGCGGATCGGTAGTATAAATACCATCAACATCAGTATAGATCTCACAGAGGTCTGCTTTTATAGCACCCGCAACGGCAACGGCAGAAAGATCAGACCCTCCACGACCCAGTGTTGTCACCAGACCCGCTTCATTGACCCCTTGAAAACCGGCGATGACCAAGATCTTGCCTTCATCCAGAGCCGCCTGCATAGCTTCTGTCTCTATACGCTCTATACGTGCTTTAGTATGTGCATCATCAGTAATGATCCCTGCACGACGGCCCGTCATTGAGCTTGCTTTATGTCCCATCTGGTTCAGTGCAATAGCAAGCAGTGCTGCTGTGACACGTTCACCAGAACTTAAGACCATGTCTACTTCTGTACGTTCAGGGTTATCACCAAAGTGTTCTGTGTACCCTACTAACTTGTTAGTCTCTCCACTCATAGCAGAGACTACAACGATCACCTTGTTGCCAGCTTTTACTGTCTGAGAGACACGATTTGCTACATTTTGAATACGGTCCAGGTCACCAACACTGGTACCTCCAAACTTCTGTACTATGACCATTACAGTAATCCTTCTTTTTTAAAATATTCCATCACCTGTGCATATACAGGTCTTTTAAATCTTGCGACCATGTCCAGCACCTGCTCCACATCAACATACTTATGGTCTATAAACTCAGGATGTTCTGTCTCAAGGTTGACCAGACTTTCATCTTTTAAACGTACTAAGAAATAGCGCTGTGTCTGTCCGTGAAAAGGCTGCATCTTTTTAGCAACATGCTTGGGGAAGTCATAAGAGATCCACTCAGGATGTTCACTAATGACCTCGATCTGATCGGTTCCGATCTCCTCTTCAAGCTCTCTAAAGAGCGCTTGGGTTGGTGTCTCTCCTGCATCAATCCCACCTTGGGGAAACTGCCACATCCCAGAAATATCATTGCGTTCAGCCACAAAGACTTTTTTCTCTTTCGGATAAGCAGATGAAACGATAATAGCAGCGACATTAGGACGGTAATTTTTACTGTTACTCATAGTTTTATCTTTACTGGAGTGTGTTTTAACACCCCTATTTAATTACGCGTATTATAGTAAAAAAGATTTAAAAGCTGATAAAAACGTATGTACGCCCTTTTTGCTACAATGCCATTATGCTTTTATATATACATATCCCTTTTTGTGACTCTAAATGTCACTACTGCAGTTTTAACTCCTATGTCGACCTTTTTCACTTAAGAGAAAGTTACATGCAGGCCTTGCTGGTTCAGCTCAGATTTGAGTTGGAGCGTTTTAATGTTCAAGACAAAAGCATTGAGACAGTTTTTATAGGTGGCGGTACTCCTTCTACTGTCTCTCCAGAACAGTACCAACCCCTTTTTGAGCTGTTAAGCCCTTACATTAAAGAAAATGCTGAGATCACCTCCGAAGCCAACCCAAACAGTGCGACACAATCGTGGCTTGAAGGGATGCAAAAACTTGGGGTCAACCGCATCAGTTTTGGCGTCCAAAGCTTCAATGATGAGAAACTCAAAAAACTGGGGCGTGCCCACAAAGCCAGTGATGCATCATCAGCACTTTTACGTGCACAATCTGCTGGATTCAAGCACCTCTCCCTTGACCTTATCTATGCCGTCGAAGGAGACACGCAAAGCCTACTGCAACATGACTTGGAAGAGGCCTTTAAACTGCCTATCGACCACCTTAGTGCTTATGCACTTACTATTGAAGAGGGAACGCCCTTCGCTTCTACCCCTGAAGTCGCTCATGAAAAACTTGCCCTGACAGAGTGGTTTTTAGACCAAATAAAAGAGCACTTTGAGAGTTACGAGATCTCCAACTTTGGAAGATACCACTCCCAACATAATCTGGGGTACTGGAAATATAAAGACTACATAGGGCTGGGTTCCGGTGCTGTCGGTTTTTTAAATGAGACACGTTTCTACCCTACTCAAGATGTACAGGCATACATTCATGATCCTCTTAACATACAGGAAGAGAGCCTTAGCGACGAAGCCATTCAAACAGAGAAGATCTTTTTAGGCCTGCGCTCTATTGTAGGGGTCTCAGAAGAGATCTTAAACACCCAGGAGCTTAAAAAGGCCCAACTTTTAGTCAGTGAAAAGAAACTGAGCTATGACAAAGGCACCTTCTATAATGATGACTATCTTCTCAGCGATGAGCTGGCACTTTTTATACAGCAGTAAAAGTAGCTTTTCACACTCTTTATAGTAATTCACCCCTTTTTAAATATATGAGCGATATAATCGCGAAAACTATTATGAGGCGGTTGCTATGTTCGGTATGGGTTTTGCTGAAATCTTGATCATCGGTGTTATTGCTATCTTGTTTCTCGGTCCAGACAAACTGCCTGAGACTATGGTACAAATCGCTAAATTTTTCAAGTCTGTTAAGACAACAGTTGCATCTGCTAAAAGTTCGATAGAAGATGAACTTCACCTCCAAGAGATCAAGGAGGAGGCTAACAGCTATAAACGTCAGTTTGTAGAAGCCACTAATGAGTTAGAGAAGTCAAGCGGCGTGGAAGAGTTTAAAAGTGAGATGCGTGAAGTCACACAAGGTGTCTATGTAGATGCTGACACCCACACCAAGCCACCTGAACCAACAGAGGAAGAAGCCCCTGCTGCAGAGAAGAAACCCGAAGTGGTCACCTTCGCCAAGAAACCTAAAACGTCTAAAGGTTTAGGTCTCGACGATCCCATAGAGAGTGATGACGAAGATACTACACCAAGTGAGAAAGCATAATGTTCGACGATTTAAAACCCCATCTTTTTGAGTTACGCAAACGCCTGGGCATCTCTGCCATCAGTATTGTCATCGCCTTTTTTATTATGTTCTATTTTCATGAGATCCTTCTTGAATGGATGATCGCACCACTTAACGAAGCTCTTATAGAAGTGGGTAAAAAGTCTGTTCATGCGGCAAACGGTATGGTCACCACCTCACAGGTCGGTGGTGCCTTTTTTGTTGCATTAAAGGTCTCCTTTTTTGCAGGACTGCTGCTGGCACTGCCTGTGATCCTCTCCCAGATCTGGCTCTTTATTGCACCGGGTCTTTATGCCAATGAGAAAAAGATGCTCTTGCCGTTTATCTTTGGTGGTACCAGTATGTTTGCTGTTGGTGTTGCCTTTGCTTACTACGTTGTCACCCCTTTTGGTTTTGACTTTTTGATCACCTTTGGTAGTTTCAAATTCACACCACTGATCAACATCGAAGATTATGTCGGTTTCTTTACCAAGATCATGTTTGGTTTTGGTCTTGCTTTTGAACTGCCTGTATTTGCATACTTCTTAGGTCTTTTAGGTCTGGTCAACGACAAACAGATGATCGCATTTTTCAAATATGCCATCATCATCATCTTTATTGTTGCAGCACTGTTAACACCACCAGACGTCTTGACTCAGCTGCTTATGGCGGGTCCGCTTATCATCCTTTATGGGGTCTCTATTTTATTGGTGAAAATGGTCAACCCTGCTGATGATGACGATACAGAAGATATCGAGAGTGCGGAAGATGGTGTTGCCATCTTGAAAGATGCACTTGGCATTGAAGACGACGATGCAGACCGATCCCCTAAAAACAAGTAGCTATGACTTTACGCTCCCTTCGGAGCTAATCGCTACCCATCCTGTTGAACCGCGAGATCATGCCCGTCTCTTAGTCTATGACCGCGGTACAGACACCATCACTCACTCACGTTTTGACCAACTGGAACATTTTTTACCTGCCGAGTGCGCCATTATCTTTAATGATACCAAGGTGATCAAAGCACGTCTTTATGGGTACAAACAGAGCGGTGGAAAACTTGAAGTACTGATCAACCGTCCGTTGGATGCCTACAAGGTCAATGTCTACATTAGAGGCAGGGTCAAAATAGACACAACGATAGCATTTGAAAATGGTTTTAGTGCTAAGGTCATTGCCCTGCATGAAGATGGAAGTCGTGATATCAACTTTTTTCAAGATGAGACGCTACTGCGTTTTGAAGAGGTTCTGCCTATCATCGATGTACAAGGACACATCCCCCTTCCTCCCTATATGCAGCGCGAAGATGAGCAGATAGATGAAGAGGATTACCAGAGTGTCTTTGCTAAAAACGAGGGAGCAGTAGCCGCACCAACTGCTTCTTTGCACTTTACCACAGAGCAGTTTGAGACTATCTGTCAAAAACATAACAACGCCTCTGTGACCTTGCATGTGGGAGCCGGAACATTTAAGCCTGTTGACAGTGAGATCATCACCGATCATCCCATGCATTCGGAGTACTACAACATCACTGACGAAGCTAAAAAATTGTTTGACAGTGAACAAAAGCTTTTATGTGTTGGTACAACATCAACACGAACTATAGAGTATCATGCCCGTCATCTGGAGCAACTCTCCGGCGAGGCCAACCTCTTTTTGCACCCGGGGAACAAACCCTTGCGTGTTGACCACCTGCTTACGAACTTTCACCTGCCACAGTCTACACTGCTGATGTTGGTGGCCTCTTTTGTAGGGGTAGAGACCACGCATAGACTCTATGCAGAAGCCATTAAAGAGAAGTACCGCTTCTACTCTTATGGTGATGCGATGTTAATTCTTTAAAGTACTACTACCTTTGCGTTTTTAACCATTACCTTGCCCTCTAACTCATAGAGGGAGAGTTTATCGCCATACGCCCTTAACACACTTTCATACTCAGGGTTCTCTTGGCAGAACTTCAAAAATGGGTCATTGTCTATGGCTACTTTTTTACCAAACTGCGAGACAAAGAGATCTATATCATAGATGATCTCAGCATGACCCTCTTTGACAAGGTCCATCGTTCCATCACTTTCCCCCATTCTATGGGGCATGACGTAGATCTTTTTTCCCATCTTTTGTGCAAAGGCAACACTACGCATAGAACCGCTGTCTCTTAAAGCCTCCGTGACCACCAGTACCTCACCGAGAGTGACAACAACCTCGTTTCGTATCACAAAGTTCCAGTTGGTTGCTAAAGCACCCATCTCAAACTGACTTAACAAAAGACCTTCTGCCTCTATACGCTCCAACATCTCTCGATGCACCATCGGATAGCGCACATCGACGCCACACGGAAGTACGGCTACAGTGTTCGCATAACCAGCACCAAAATGGGCCTGTCCATCAACACCCATAGCCGCACCACTTACTACACTCACACCAACCTTGGCCAGTTTATGGGCAAGGTCAGCTGTCATCTGCTTGGTGTACTGTGAAGGCTTTCTCGTACCTACTATACTGACCATGGGTCGCTCTAACAATAAAGGATTTCCACGATAAAAGATCTTTTCAGGTGACTTTTTCATCTCCTCAAAAAGTGTTAAGTAGTTATCTTCAAGAAGAGCACTCATCTTTTAGTCAACCTGTCTATACGTACCAATTCTACGGCATCAAAAAGCTTTTTAGACTCTTTTAGTGCTTGCAGTGTTGCTTTATGGGGATGACAGATAGCGATGGTCTTTCCGTATTTGTTTGCCATACGTATCGCTTTTTTTATCTGCTTTTTAATCGCCGTCACACTGTCTTCATGATCTAAAAAGATGTTACGTGTATAGTACGGCATTTTGTAACGCTTCATCACCTTTTGCGCTACAGTCTTGGCCGTTGTACGTGAGTCTATAAAGCCGATCCCCTCTAAACGCAAGGCAAAGATCAACTTGTTCATTGCCTCTGGATCAGAGGTGAACTTGCTCCCCGTGTGGTTGTTGATAAACTTCACCTTAGGGAACCACTTCTTAACCTGTTTGATGCGTTTTACAATAGTCTCTTTGGAGTCTGTCGTCATCAAGGTAAACTTCTCAGGAGAGTGAAAGTTCATCGCTTCCATGGGCAGATGTACCATGTAGTACGGTTCTTTCGCTGCCAACTTCGCTGAGTCAGGATGTCTCTCGGTGGGAGGTAAAAAAGAGAGGGTTACCGGGATACCCAAGGCTTTGATGCGTTTCACGTCACCACGAAAAGAGACATCATCAAATATAATGGCAAGTTTTCCTTTTTTACCCTCTTTTTTTACTACTTTTGGTTTGGGTGGTTCAGGAGGAAGTGTTCCCTTGTCAAACTCATGTTTTGCTGTTTTGTTGGAGAGTTTGAAGATCTCTTGGCGCAGTTTTTTTGCTTTTTGTTTATGCTCGGTAATAATACAGGCACTCTCTTCTTTGGCCTGATTATAACCCGCGTAAAAACCAACAACACCAGCCGCAGCTAAAACAGAGACAATCGCCAAAACCCAGTAAAAATAGTGCAAAAACCGCTGCAGGTCAAAACGCTTGGTCTTGACACTTTTTTTTACACTTTTTTTGGGAGATATTTTTTTCACTGCCATGAGCCATCCATACTTTTGATCTTCCCATTGTAGAGAAGGAACTGTTAGATGTGGGTTAATATGTCAAGATGAAATCAAATTGTTGAAAAATTATCCTATTTTCATTTTTTATAAAAGATGTCAGGCTTGGTTCAGAGCTCTGAAGTATAATACATCTCATGATTCGCAAACTTTTTAAAAAACGAAAAAGCAGTCCAAAACTGGATGCTGTCCTTGCCAAATACAAGATCCCAAGAGAGTATCTCAGTATCAACCGACATGCGGTTTCCAAAGCTGTACTTGTAGGACTCTTTTTCGCTTTCATCCCTATGCCTCTGCAGATGCTCGCTGTTATATTAATGATCCCGTTTTTTAAGTTCAATGTCCCTCTTGGTGTGACCCTTGTATGGATCACTAACCCAGTGACCATGCCTTTTATTTTTTATGGAGAACTTATCGTGGGAGATTTGTTGACTTTTAGTCCGATCACCCAAGATCTGGACTTTATGGTCGAGCTTTTTACCATGAACTGGTTCAGCATGGACTTCATCTCCAAACTGATGGAGATCATCGTTCCGATGTACATCGGTGCACTCTTTTGTGCCGTGCTCTTTTCTGTCAGTGGTTATTACCTTGTCCGCTATCTCTGGTGGCGCTCTGTACACCAGGAGAAGTACGAGATCAAAAAAGACAAGTTTATCCCCGACGCGTAAAGCCAAGGTCTAAATCTACTTCACCTCTAAAGGCGGGATCTCACGCTCAAAATCTTTCTGAGTCGCCACATCATAAACCGTCCAACCCTTCTGACGTAACAAAGCTGTAGCATGACCACTGCGATTACCCGAAGCGCAATAAACTACCAAGGTCTTGTTCTTAGGAACACGTGCCACAGACTTAGCCAACTCTTCTATAGGGATGTTAACTGCCTGAGCCACATGCCCGCCGGCAAACTCTTTAGGCGTACGAACATCAACGATCACAGCCCCCTGCTCCACAGCACTGTGCGCAGAGCGCAAAGTCTCATCATCAACCTTACTACACCCTGTAAACAAACTCACAGAAAGCATCAACATCAACAGATAAACAATTTTTTTCATTAGGTTTTCCTACACATTAAATTTGCAGAATTCTAACCAAAAAAGAACAATTAACAAGTGAGTCATATTTAAAGAGCATAACTTATTGATCTGGCTACACTTAATAGGACACAGAAATGGTAGAATTTCTACATGAATTAAGAAGGATAAGAGATGGCAGGAAAAGGGACTAAGTACACTCAAGAATTTAGAGATTCAGCAATTCAACTGACACTCAACAGTGAGAAGTCAGTAAGAACGATAGCAAGTGAACTAGATGTGCATGAGAAGACTCTGTATGGTTGGCTGCAAAGGTATAAAAAAAGCAATAATCTAGAGATGCCAAACTATACAAAAAGCAAAGGTTCAACAGAGAGCTTGGAAGAGGAGAATCGTCGTCTTCGTAAAGAGTTGGCAGATATAAAAAAAGATAGGGAGATCTTAAAAAAGGCAGCGGCCTACTTCGCAAAAGAAACTCTATAAAGTACGCATGGATAAAAGAGTATTCCCTTGAGTTCAGTGTTAAGCGTATGTGTAGGCTATTGGAGGTTTCACGAAGTTGTTATTATCATTGGCTACGAGTAGAGAAACAAGAAGATACCCAATTAAATGATCTTGTCAAAGAGGTGTTTCTGGGACTGTAAAAAATTCTGTGTCAATTAGATAAAATTGAATACAGAAGGAATTACAGTCCCCTGAAAAAGAAAATATCATTCATCCCCAAGGATGTTGCGCACTTGGAGTACAAACTATAGCAACACATAACGACAACAATCCTAAAATCGCTTATCTCAACTACTGACTAAAAAAACATATTTAAAGGCAATGCGAACCTAGGATTTACCACAGTTCCAAATGACAACACAGTATCCCCTCCATAAAAGACAATCCCTATGATCTCTTTATCTGACTTGTTCTGAAAATCTGTGATGTGTTTAAAGGCATCTTTTTTTATACTTTGTCCTGATTTAACCTCTATAGCAAAGATCTTACCTGCTTTTTCTATGATGAAATCTATCTCTTTTTTATCATTGGTCCGATAATGATACATCTTGGGCTGGCTGACACTGTAACTGATATGCTTTAGAAGTTCTGTATAAACAAAGGTCTCAACAACATCACCTTTATGTTTGGACTGGATCAACTCTTCAGCACTACTAATACCTAGCAAGTGACAAAAGAGACCGCTATCTGTCATAAACATCTTTGGAGACTTAATAAAACGCTTGGAGATGTTAGAGCTGTATGGTGGAACCAATGATATTTGATAGATCATCTCTAACATACTTAAATAATTACTGATAGTAGCTTCTGAGAGATTGGCATCGGACGCAAGGTCTGACTTGTTGAGCAAAGCACAACTGCGTGGTGCGATAATATTGTAAAAGCGTATAAAGGCTGAGATATCACGCAATTCACCCACATCGCGTATATCTCTTTCGACATATGTACTGATATAAGCGTTAAACCATAAGGACTTGCCTCTTAGAGAAGTTATTTTATGTATCTCAGGGTAACCTCCATTGACAACAGCTGTCATAAGCCCGTTGTAGTCAACAGCTGAAGCTTGTAAGCTCTCTACCCCTTTCTTAAAGAGCTGGTCGATGAGATTTTCATCAGGCTTATGGTTAAACTCTTTCTGCGAAAGAGGCCACATCTGTATCTCTATCAATCTTCCCGCAAGTGTGTCTTTTGCTTTCTTCATATCTAAGACATTAGCTGAACCCGTTAATAGAAATGTCCCATTGGTCCGCTTTTTATCAATGTCCATCTTTATCCCTTCTAATACTTCAGGGACCTTTTGGATCTCGTCAAGAATGATGGGCTTAGGTAATGAAGCAATATATCCTACAGGATCATTAAGCGCTGCCTCTCTCTCTGTCAAGTTGTCAAATACGCGGTATTCACTGTCTCTGTCTAAGCAAAGGGTGGATTTTCCTACCTGTCGTGCACCAGACAGTAATACTGCCGGTGCTGTCTGCAATGCTTCTTTTAAAATCTCATCCGCCGAACGCTTGAACATTATAAATCCTTGTAAATGTAAATTACATAAGTATAGCAATATATATTACATATGTAAAGAAGTATATCTATCTGAACAATAAAATTCAAAGGGTTCAAGTTACCAATATTGATCCTGTTTGTAAGCAATAAAAAGCATATTTAACAAGCATAGCGATATTAAAAAAAGTAACTGGAGATATAAAAACTAGAAAAGTGGTGTAATTGCAAGGAGATAGAGAGGAAGTGCCCTAGTGGGCATGACGAATATAGCGACGATATCTCACTTTCAGTATGCCGGGGGCATGCTGAAATGAGTAAAGTCTTATATAGATATTCTAGTTTTTAGAAGTGTCTACGATCTTGCCTTTGGCGATCCATGGCATCATCTCACGAAGTTTGTTACCAGTCTTAGTGATCAACATCTCTTTGTCATTTGTACGCTCAGCGTTCATACGAGGGTAACCTGCTTGACCTTCAAGGATGAAGTCTTTTGCAAAACGACCGTCCTGGATCTCTTTAAGGATCTCTTTCATTGCTGCACGAGACTCGTCGTTGATAACACGTTTACCAGAAACATAGTCACCATACTCAGCTGTGTTAGAGATAGAGTAACGCATGTCCGCGATTCCACCCTGGAACATAAGGTCAACGATAAGCTTTAGCTCATGAAGACACTCGAAGTATGCAAGTTCCGGTGCGTAACCTGCTTCAACAAGTGTGTCGAAACCAGCTTGAACCAAAGATGCTGTACCACCACAAAGTACTGCTTGCTCACCAAATAGGTCAGTCTCAGTCTCGTCTTTGAAAGTTGTCTCGATAATCGCAGTACGACCACCACCGATAGCAGATGCGTAAGCAAGTGCCAGCTCTTTAGTAGAACCACTTGGGTTCTGACCAACAGCGATAAGGTCAGGGATACCACCACCAGTAACAAACTCTGAACGTACAGTGTGACCTGGAGCCTTAGGCGCTATCATAGTAACGTTGATGTCAGCACGTGGGTGAATACGTCCGTAGTGGATGTTGAAACCGTGACCGAAAGCGATTGTAGCGCCCTCTTTCAGGTTTGGCTCGATCTGCTCTTTGTAGATCTCAGCCTGGTTCTCATCTGGAAGAAGGATCATAATAACATCAGCAGCAGCAGATGCGTCTGCAACTGTCATTACTTCAAAGTTTTTAGCTTCAGCTTTTGCCCAGCTTGAACCGTCTTTACGAAGACCGATCACTACTTCAACACCAGAATCACGTAGGTTTTCTGCGTGTGCGTGCCCTTGAGATCCGAAACCGATCATTGCAACTTTTTTGCTCTTGATAAGTTCGATGTTACAGTCTTTGTCATAATAAACATTTAATGCCATAAATAGTCCTTCTTGTGGTACCCCGTATTTCGAGGTGAAAATTTCGCGGATTATACCTAAAGTTTTTGTAAGATTAGTTTATAGTGAGCTTAGCTTTAAGAAGTTAAGTCTAATTTTTAATTTAGCCGTGATAAAATTCTTCCAAACAATCACTGGGTATCTATAATAACCCTAGAAATGGATAATGTCTATGAAACAATTTAACTTACTTAAAGAGATTATCGTAATATTGCGAAGTGATCTTCTTAAAGCCATCAACACCAACCAAGAGTTTGCTATCAACATTAAAGGTGAGGTTCTCATACCCCCTTATAATGACAAAGAGATCTTTATCTTTAAAGGCAAAGCCACAGCACCTAAAGCTTCAGCACTCTCTATGCCAAAACCACAGACTATTGCTGAAATACTTGGTAAAAACTACAAGGTAGTAGAAGATGAAGGTCGTATACTTGTCAAGGCCGCTGGTAATTGGCAAGAGCTCATCGCTATCAACACTCCTAACAGTGACTACGACGATACAACAGCAGACGGTGTTGCAGAGTTTGCTGACAAAGGCATGGAGCAAGTCGGCTGGTACGGCGACGAGTTTAACGTGAATTATCGTGAAATGGTTGAAGCGTTAGAAGCAAAAGCAGAGGGAACTGTTTTGTGTATAGAGCAAGAAGAACCTTACCAGTTTAGCGGTCTTGGTTTTCTTTACAACTCCGAAGAGGCAAAAGCGATCCTTTTTGACTTCTGTCAAGCCAAAGCCAAAGATAAAATAGAAAACGACCCTGACTTCGCAGTGGACAACCTCACTGATGATGAAGAAGAGGCTGCTAGGTTTTTTAAATTGATCTAGTGAGGGAGACCCCTCGATCTTCAAATTTTTATCTGTCGTGTTCTTGCGAATGGTATAGGATTCATTCTATACTATCCTCCCATATGCTCTCCATCAACAAGCTTAAATGTTCCTGCCTCTGTCCCATCGCTTGTCCAATACTCTCTTCTAGCATTTGGATAATCAATGACTTCAATATATAATCTACCATTTTCTGACGTTATTTCCGATGTACTTAATGCAAAATCATCAGAAGAGAAAGCCTTGATCAAAGTTGCAGTTGAAGTACTTTCATCCAGTTTATACAGTCCAGAGTTATCAGGTATCGTGTAGTCATATAACCAGAAGTATAACGTGCCAGCCACTTCGATCAGAGATGCCGGCGCTGCATTGTTTTCAAAATTTGTCACACTTAGTGTTCCAGTTTCTGTTCCATCACTTTTCCATATCTCTTGACCATGAACACCATCATCAAGTGAAAAGTACAAAGTGTTACCCACTGCTGCGAAATGGCGATAATTATCTCTATAAGCATAACGTGTCATAGCATCTGTTTCATTTTCATCAGCAAAGCTGTCTTTTACCAAAACGGTACCGTTTTGCGTACCGTCACTTTTGAACAATGAAATACCCTGCACAGTATCAAAAGCAACAAAAAAGAGTCGATCACCTACTACAGTTATATTTGTTGGAACAGAACTCTCTGTTCTTGTTGTACTACTATTGTTTTCATTAATATCTTTTACCATGATGGTTCCGCTTGAAGTTCCATCTGTTACCCAAAGTTCAGAGCCATGGGTATAATCATCTGCATTACTGTAACATTTACTGTTCATCTCAACACAAGCTATAAAACCGGAACCGTCTTCACCTGGCGAAATGTCTTTAAGTTTTGATGAAGGATTTATACCATCACTAACCCATGGCTCCCACTGATTACCATTACCAGCACCATCATCTTTAGCAAACAACAATTTATCTCCAAGTGCATGTAGATATCCAGGGTAAGCGTAACTATTCTTTGAGTAATCACCCAACGCCTCAACTAGATGTGTACCACTTTGTGTTCCATCACTAACCCATATGCCCTTGTTTCCTAACCAATTACTGCCATTATTGTCTCCACTCAAAGCAAAGAAATAAAACTTATCTCCAATAACAGATAGATCATAAGGATAAGAGGTGTCATTTAACCCTGGATTGATATCTTTTAGCATATATGTTCCAGACTCTGTACCATCAGTTCTCCAAAGTTCTGTGCTGTGGTTACCATCATCTGCAGCAAAATAGTTTATACCGTCTATTTTGACTCCAGGTGTAGCATTAGAGTATGAGTATTTATCGCCAGGCTTAATGTCTTTTACCATTGTGGTACCCGCTACAGTACCATCTGTTCTCCACAACTCTATACCATGCACATCATCATTCCAACTAAAAAGATGCACACTGCCTAAAACTGTAAAGTTTACACGAGCAGTGTCAGAATAGCTACACCCTTCTATGGTATCGCTTACCTTATATTCAAAAAAGTCACTGCCTATAAAGTCATCATCAGGATCGTAACTGTAATGCATAAATTCATTTGCAACTAAAAATATGGAGGAGGTACCATGTACTGCTCCATCTGTGATTTCTGCTGTTTTATTATCAGTTAAATACTCGCTGTCTAGTACTTCACCATTGGAAAGCGTAACATCTATATCGTTGACGTGAGTATATTGAGGTGGAAGGATGGTCACATTGACACGACCATAATCATCTCCCCCCTTATATACAAAACTGTCAACGCCTGTGAAACAGTCTGTACTTGTATAGGTAAAGGCTGGTACTTCATTGCCTATTTTAAAATAGGCAACTGTTCCATGTTGTGGATTTTCCTCTGCTACAGGGAGGATGTCAGAGTTAAAATTTGTCTGGTCCGACTTTTGACCTTTTACTTCTATACTAATATTAATATCAGCAAGCGTCATAACAACAGACGCACTTACTGTTACAGTAATATTTGCAGTGGCCTTAGCACCGCTAGGATCTTGTGCTTCAACAACGACGAGGTAGGTTCCTGCTTTGTTAAATATATAATTAAAACCTGTAACTCCAAAATTAGCCACTGTGGTAAAATCTGCAGCAGTAGACTCTTTTAACTTCCACGATATACTTAGTTCATCGCCATCTTCATCACTAGCGATCGATTTTAGAAGAACCCTGTCACCAACATTTATAGTTTTATCTGCATTGGGAGAGATACTTACCGTAGGCGCATGATTTGGCGGCAGAACTTCTTGATTGACTTTAAAGTTCACACGAGCAGTGTCAGAATAGCTACACCCTTCTATGGTATCACTTACCTTGTACTCAAAAAAGTCACGTCCAACAAAATCATCATTTGGATCATAGCTATAGTTCATAAACTCATTTGCCACTAGAAATATAGAGGCACTGCCATGTGAAGCATCTGTTGTAATTTCTGCTGCTTTGTTATCTGTTAAATACTCGCTGTTTATGACTTCGTTATTGAACAGAGTAACATTGACATCGTTGACGTGAGTATATTGTGGTGGAAGAATGGTCACATTGACACGACCGTAATCGTCTCCGACCTTATATACAAAACTGTCAACGCCTGTGAAACAGTCTGTACTTGTATAGGTAAAGGCTGGCACTTCGTTACCTATTTTAAAATAGGTAACTGTTCCGTGTTGCGGATTTTCCTGAGCTACAGGCAGTACGTCAGAGTTAAAATTTGTCTGGTCGGACTTATTACCTTTTACAACTATGCTAATATCTATATCAGCAAGGGTTATAATAATTGGTGTAAATTTCAAATCAGCATCATCAAGCAAAGCAATAACATCTTTTTTTACACCAAGCACCTTTAATGTTTTTTTGACATCCACATCTTTTGCATCTTGCATCAACTTCTTATATAAAGAAGACTCTAAAACAGCTAAGATACCTTCATCATTGTAAATTTGCATTAACTTCTCTAAGTCGGCAATAGGATTTGATGATTTTGCTATAGCTGCAGATATACGTAAAAGCTCTGCATCTACTGAGACTTTTCCTTGAGTAAAATCAGTTAGATCCAAGGCTGTAAAATCATCAGAGTGCACATTAAAAAGTTTTTTTACATCTTCTATAGACTCCTTGCCTGCACGCTCTTTGGACTTATTTTCATCAATAAGTTTCTTAAATCTGTGTGCACGCATATGGGTTAAAATGTTGGTATTTTTACTATTTTTCACATTAGACTTAATCTCTATGATAGCCGTAATGGTCACAGGAGAAGTACTTTTTTTGTTGGTGACTTCATCAAAATAATAACCACTTACACTCAGCTTACTCAGTCCGTTCCAAGGAAGCTTTTCAAATCTGTAAGTTCCTTTTTCATCTGTTACCACTGTTTCAAGTACGTCGCTTGTACATATCAACTTCTCATCAAGCCTACACAAACTCACTTTTGAACCTTCTACAAAGGGCCCCTTTTGTGCCACTCCGTTAAGCGACGTCGCAGAGACTTCGCTTGAACTCCCACCCTCACTGCTACTACAACCACTAAACAGAGATATTGCCATCAGCAGTGTCAATGCTATTTTGTTCATTTTACTATACATCCTATACTCCTAGAATTTATCTACTAAAAGCATAACAAGTGAGCGTTGCAAAAGCGTTGCAAAACAAATATTTAAAACATCTCTGAAAAGTCCAACTGCCCACCCAAAATTTCTGAACACCCCTTTCTGCACGCTCAATGAAACAGAGACATTACATGTAACCAAACTGTCATCTAAACGTTTAGGTACAGAGACTTCAGAGTAAGCAGACGGTAACAAAGCTCTTTTAGAATGAGGGATCTTTAAAAAAGGCCCTGAAAATGAAACGTCACGTTATAGCTTCCACACTTGCTATCTCTTTAGCTACACCACTTTTTTGTGCAGATGTATCTGCTGAACAGAAAAGTTCCAGTTGGTATACCGATGCTCAAACACAACTGCAAGCGAAGTTGGCTTACATCAAAAAAACCTCCAAAGCCAAAAACGTCATCTTGTTTGTAGGTGATGGTATGGGGATCTCAACGATCACTGCTGCTCGTATCTTGGAAGGACAAAATCGTGGAGAGACAGGAGAGGAGAACCTCTTGAGTTTTGAAACCTTTCCCTACAGCGGCATGGTCAAGACCTACAACACTGACTCACAGACACCAGACTCTGCAGGTACTATGACTGCCATGAGTACCGGTGTCAAGACAAAGATCGGAATGCTGAGTGTTTCTGACGCTGCGCTTCGCGGAGACTGTCTGAGTGCCAAGGGGAGTGAAGTGAACACTATGATGGAGTTGGCAGAAGATGCTGGCAAGTCTACCGGTATCATCTCGACTGCACGTTTGACACACGCTACACCAGCGGCAACCTATGCACACTCTGCTGACAGAAACTGGGAGCATGATGCACCCGATGGCTGTAGAGATATCGCTTTACAGTTTGTCGAATTTGACCATGGTGACGGGATCGATGTCGCTTTAGGCGGTGGACGTCGTGAGTTCATGCCCAAAGGTGCTACAGAAGTAGAAGGGAAAAGTGGCAAGCGTACAGACGGTCGTGACCTTCGTAGCGAATGGAAAGCAAAATATCCGACAGGTGTCTATGTCGAAAATGAGACCCAGTTCAACGAAGTCAACACAAGCAGTGCTACCAAACTGCTAGGACTTTTCAATTACTCTCATATGCAATATGAGGCAGACCGTGTTAACGATATAGATGGAGAGCCATCACTCACTCAGATGACAGAAAAAGCCATCGAAGTCCTCTCTAAAAATGACAACGGCTTTGTCTTAATGGTCGAAGCAGGTCGTATAGACCATGCCCACCACGCCGGAAATGCTTATAACGCATTGAGCGACACAATAGAGATGGCCAAGGCAGTTGCACAGGCCGATGCAATGACCAGTGATGATGACACATTGATCTTAGTCACTGCAGACCACTCACACGTCTTTACCATTGCCGGTTACCCGGTACGCGGAAATCCTATACTTGGTAAAGTACGTGCTACTGACGGCAAGGGTGGCAACAAAGGCATCGAACTTGCCGCTGATGACAAACCTTACACCACACTAGGCTATACCAATGGACGTGGTTATATGGATCTTGGCAGCGAGACAGATGCTGATGCAGGTTATGATGAGGAGATCCACTTAAGTGGCCGTACCGATGTCAACCTCAGCAGTATCGACACTACGGCACCTGGTTTCCACCAAGAAGCCGTCATCCCTAGAAGTTCAGAGACCCACGCAGGTGAAGACATCTCTATCTATGCCAAAGGACCGGGGGCACACCTTGCCCAAGGTGTTATGGAACAAAACGTCGTATTTCACATTATGAACAAAGCCGCTGATCTTGGCGGAACATCACTTAAGTAAGGAGAACCCATGACTTATACAAAATCACTACTCATCAGTACTGCCGCTGCCCTGCTTTTATCAGGATGTGGCGATGCAGAAATATCAGACAACAGCGATGCCATTGCAGAACAAAAGAGCACAACTGAAAAGGTCCAAACAGAGTTGACAGCACTTAAAGAGCTTAACGATCAACAGAAAAAAGAGCTAACGGACCTGCAGAACCAACTGCTTGCAGATATAGAGACACTCCGTAACGATACCAATGCTTCTACACAGACAGCGATCGAAACTTTTAAACTTGAAAATGATGAGAAAATCGCAGCATTGATCCAAGAGAGTGGTCTGACCAGAGAGCTTATTTATGCCCTTCTTTTCAACAAAAACACCCTGGCCAATGTCTGGTATGAAGAGGGGGTAGCTTATGTCGAGAAAAAAGACCTTGAACAGTTCATCACATCTCGTGGCAGTGCCAAGAATGTCATCTTGTTTGTAGGTGATGGTATGGGTGTCTCCACTGTGACCGCCGCGCGTATCTTAGAAGGTCAACAACAAGGGGGCAACGGAGAAGAGCATATGTTGAGTTTTGACAAGTTTCCTATCGCCGGACTCTCTAAAACATACAACACAGACTCCCAGACACCAGACTCAGCAGGAACTATGACAGCCATGGTCACGGGTGTCAAAAGTAAAAAAGGGGTACTCTCTGTCTCTGAAGCAACCAATTATGCAGACTGTAACAGTTCTAAAGGGCATGAAGTCACTACTCTTATCGAACTGGCTGAAGATATGAATATGTCTACAGGTATCGTCTCTACAGCACGACTGACACACGCAACACCGGCAGCACTGTTTGCACACTCTGCCAGTCGCAACTGGGAACACAGTGCTGAGGGAGACTGTAAAGATATTGCGCAGCAGTTTGTCGATTTTGACCATGGTGATGGTATTGATGTCGCTTTAGGTGGTGGACGTCGTGAGTTCATGCCAACAACAGCAACCCCTGTGGAAGGCAAAAGTGGAAAACGTACTGACGGCAAAGACCTTCGTGACACATGGCAATCCAAATACCCTACAGGACACTATGTAGAAAACCTGGCCGAGTTTAATGCAGTCGATGGAAACGACGGAAAAAAACTTTTGGGTCTCTTTAACTACTCACACATGCAGTATGAAGCAGACAGAAGTCATGATGTTGACGGTGAGCCATCGATAGCAGAGATGACCCATAAGGCTATTGAGATCTTGAGTAAAAACGAAAACGGCTACTTCCTGATGGTAGAAGGCGGTCGTATAGACCATGCCCACCACGCAGGCAATGCTTATGGCGCACTCAGTGACACCATTGCTTTTGCAAAAGCGGTTCAAGTCGCTGACGAGATGAGTGATGACAAAGATACCCTTATCATCGTCACTGCCGACCACTCTCATGTCTTTACGATCGCGGGTTATCCTGTTCGCGGTAATCCTATACTTGGTAAAGTCCGTGCTTCTGATGGAAAAGGCGGGAACAAGGGCATTGCACTTGCTGCAGATGATCTGCCTTATACAACTCTAGGCTACGCCAACGGGCGTGGTTTTATGAACCTTGGCAGTGAGACTGACTCTGATGCGGGTTACGATGAAGAGATTTATCATGGACGTACTGACTTGAGCGGTGTCGACACCACTTCTGCAGGTTTTCACCAGGAAGCCACCGTACCTAAAAGTTCTGAAACCCATGCCGGTGAAGATGTCGGTATCTATGCCAAAGGCCCTGGAGCAAGTCTCTTTTCAGGTACCAACGAGCAAAACATGATCTTTCATGTCATCGAACACATCTCGAACCTCACTGGTAAATAACACTTGAACATAAGGTCTTACACCTTATGCTCACTATCTCTTCATTTAGGAAACCATCACCATGACCAAATATGTTTTACTTTTCATCTTACTGCTCTCTCATCAAGCCTTTGGCAACACTTTTTCAAAAGAGATGCGTACAACACTCGACAACTATACACACCTTCTTAAAAACATTCCAGAACATCAGGACTTTATGGCTACTTATGAGATCAAGACACCCCGCAAAGATCATGATCTTGTCTATTACCGTGCAGTGGGTCGTGTCGCTTACTACTACCCGCAACAGGAGATCACTGAGGTCTACTCCAAGATGCAACATGACGATGTATCACTCATACGTGCCTTCGACGCCTATAAAAAAGCGATAGAGTATGAGAGCAGTGACATCACTATGGAACATGAACACAACAGTTGGCAGGCACATCAAAACATCGTCAACCCCAAAATATTAGCACATCAGGCCCTGCCAAAAAGAGATCAAGACTACCCGGGTATCGTGGTCTATACCAAACGTACCGACAACAGCTTCACACAGATGATATGGTATGAACCCAAAAAGCTCCTTCTCTCACTAGAACAGTACAAAGAACATCAGCTTCTCTATCACTACAAGCTTCATAAACTGCAAAAAGCAGACCATCACCTTCAAGCGATCGCACAATATGATACGACTGACTTCGCAGACATAGGCGATCATGAAGAAGACCCATTTTTTATAAAACTCATCAACCTTGGATTTGTCAGCCATCATGAGAGTAATGCTATCAATACTGAAGGTAAGCACATTTCAATAGCCCACAGCCACCATATGTAAATATCTACTTACCCAACTATAGACTGCCGCTTTTAAAAGAGCGGTAATTCTGTTCTGCGACGTCAACATTTAGAATATCTTACAGTGTTCCCGAGCCAGCGATCCCATAAAAATATTGATTATTTTCATCAAGTTGACACGTATAATGGACCCACGTCTTTGTCACATAATTCGATCTACGTTTTACGTGTGCCGGTAAGTCACCACAATTGTTTGGCGCATACCACTCTTCATCCGAGGTCTCTTCGTCTTTTAAAGTATAATAATATGTGTAGTAAAGATATCCCTCATCATTATAGGTACAATATCCATACGTGGTCTTGCTTGTGATCTTATTCCAGGCACCAGACCCTGTCATAGGACACAGCAACGTTTCCTCTTCAATGGTCTCATTGGCATCAATGTTCAAGACGATAGGTGAAGATATCTCACCCAGTGGTATCGTCTCAACAATGGTATTGGTCGATGGATCGATGATCTCGATCTCACTTGGAGAACCTGACTCCATATACCCCAACATCGTAAATGTCGTATGGACTACGCCATCTTTATTAATCGTACCACGCCAGTTTTTCTCTTTCGCTTCTGCACTTAGTGGAGAGAACTTTACAGTATAACCGGCATACTTTGATGCATTTTGCAGTGTAAAGCTGATCCTTTCGTTTAACAGATCTTTCACTGACTCCAGGGCATCTCGATAGCGAAGTCGATTGTCCAGGTTGATCTTTTTTGCCAAACGATCAAAGACCGGTTGCAGAGCGCTGAGAAGTTCCGCCTTTTTGTTCATGGCTATCTTCGTCTCCAAAGAATTCGTCCTACCGTTTAGATTGGAATATCCTGCATCAGTAGCACATTCTGCCAGCCTTCCCTCGTCCCAGCCCTCAAAAGCATTGTTGTAAACGACAGTCTCCATGACCACCCCAAGACGACTTGGATTGTTTAATGTGTGCGAGAGCTTTAAAAACTCCTGATACCACTCCCGATTACTTTTTTTATGATACTTGTAGCAGGTATTATAGACAGCGTACCACTTCTCTTCGTTCAGACTGAGCGCCTCTGTCGCAAAAGTGTTGAGACTGTAATCTATGAAAAATACGCCAACAAAAGCCAGCTGAAGCGTACTTGTTCCAAGATAGTTTACCGTGTTGTACACACCATTTTTCAGAAGATTTGTATAGAGTGCCTGGTCATCTCCCTTGGCAAAATCCAAACCTGCCTGAGCAATCGAAGCTCCAACGCCGACCATGTTAAATGCATTGGTCAAACTGTTCAAAAATGATGAAGAGTAACCTGCTCCTACGATGGTATTGCCTGAAGCTGTCAGCCCTAACCAAAGACTGGCATCCGAGAAACCAGCCTCAAAGGCACTTGTGCTGGGTGTAAGATCATAGTCTAACAAATCACTGACGACATTTTGTGCCTGATCTTCATCAACCAAATACTTACTGTATGTCGAGACCCCTGTGATCCGTGCATAACGTGTACCTTCTCTGGATCCATCCACATAAAAAGGTCCATGGCGTTGCGCATGTTTGTGCAGCACCACTCCATGCTGTGAAAGGTGGGCAGCATTGATCGTTATCTCATTTTTCTCTGTATCGATCGCAAAGTCTTCTGATCGATAGCTATCTGTATCAGGGTCATAATACATCGCTGTAACAGCATCGCTCTCATTGCTATCTGCATCAATAAAACTCTCGTCGTAAGGAAGTACGATCTCGATGGAGTCATTAAAATCTTCCTTACCTTTCAAGCTTAAATCGAACATCGTTATCTTGTAGTCCACACCTTTTTTTCCATCACCTTCTAATGGTTCGACCGTAGGGGTAGAAAGTTGCAGTGTGTATTTTTGATCAATATCGTAAGGTGAGAAGTATACAGAGATCTGCCCCGTAGATAAAGAGGTGTTCTC
Source organism: Helicobacteraceae bacterium (assembly GCA_015493495.1). Lineage (GTDB taxonomy): Bacteria > Campylobacterota > Campylobacteria > Campylobacterales > Sulfurimonadaceae > Sulfonitrofixus. The sequence goes on from WGDB01000017.1 coordinate 25,716, forward strand.
TTCTGTAATAGTAAAAGTACGGACACTGGTACTTGACATAGACACGTCACTCTTCTTCTCGCACCCTATCGTACTTATACCAACAATAACAATGGCAAAGATTCTTGCTAAATAAACTAAATATCGCATGTAAGTCCTTTATCTATATAGTATAAAGTTTACATCAATTGTGTTTATAAATATCTAACTTTTTTTAGCTAACCAACGTTCTAAAATGATTTTCGCAGCAATGGAGTCAACACGTCCATCACGTTTGTACTTCATCTGCCCTTTCATCATAGCTTCAGCTTCTAGAGAGCTTCCTGCTTCATCCTGATGATATACTGGGCCTTGAAAATCTACAAGATTCATAAAGTGGGCCACGCGTCGACGCATCTCCTCTTCAGAACTTCCTCCCATAGGGATACCAATAACTACAGCATCTACTTCCCACTCCAAAATGACTTTCTTGACATCCGAAGAGGCCTGGTTACGGTTTTTACGTTCCACTGCTTCTAATGGCGTGACAATGCCCATTCCGGCGCTGTAGGCAAGACCAATACGTTTGAGACCTAAGTCTATAGCTATAACTTTCATCTTATTTCCCCAGACAAAACGAGCCAAACATCTTGTCCAGCATCTCTTCGTTATCAAATGGTCTTGTAATGGAAGCCATAGCGTGAATGGCTTGGTTCATGTGGAAGGAGAAGATCTCTAGATCTTGGTCCCCTAGTGGTTCTATGGCTTCATCGATCTCTGCTAGCGTACTTTTTACCGCCTCTATTTGGCGTGAAGAGATCAGCATCATCTCATCAGAGACATTTTGTTTATCCATAATGTTTTTTAGACGTTCTATGAGCTGTGTTCCATCCACCTTTGCACTGATACCCATTGGAGCAAAAGATTCTAATTGTGTTCTACTCAACTTCTGTTCAAGGTCCTGCTTGTTCACGACACAGATAAATTTTCTGTCATCTTTATGGGCGTTCATAAGTTCAATGATCTTCTCATCTTCACTGTCAAGTTCACGACTTCCGTCAAAGATGGCGATCACAATATCACTCTCTTCTACTGCCTCGATAGAACGTTCTATCCCGATACGTTCTATCTCGTCACCTGCCTCGCGAATACCTGCTGTGTCCACAATGCGAATAATATGAGAACCTATCTTCACCTGCTCTTCGATGGTGTCTCGTGTTGTTCCTGCGATCTCACTGACAATCGCTCTATTATAGTTGAGCAGCGCATTCAGCAGTGAGCTCTTGCCGACATTAGGCTTGCCGATCAAAGAGACTTTAAACCCCTGCATCAGACCTTGACGGCTTTCACTAACTTGCAGGGTACGTTTTAGGTTTTTACTAATAGTATTCAAACGCTCCTGGATCTGTTCTATAAGATCTTGGGGCAAGTCCTCTTCTGCATAGTCTATAGTCACTTCTGAATAGGCCAGAGCATGAAGCAGTTGGTCACGTACCTCTTCCACATACTCACGTAAAGAGCCCTTCATCTGCTTGGCCAGGATCTTCGCTGCATCTTCACTTTTAGCTTCGATAAGCTGCGCAATAGCTTCTGCTTCAGTAAGGTCTATACGCCCATTCATAAAGGCACGTTTAGAGTACTCACCTGGTTCCGCCAGTCTTGCCCCAGCATCCAAAGTCGCCTGCAGGATCTCCTGAGCCACAACCACCCCACCATGACACTGAAACTCCACCACATCTTCACCTGTAAAACTGCGAGGCCCCTCAAAATAGATGGTGATCGCCTCATCAATAAGTTCACCAACACTATTATAAAGTGGCGTCAAATGGGCATAACGTGTTTTAAGTGTCTCACATCTACTCAAAGTCTTAGCGATCTCCACTGCCCGATCTCCACTCAAACGAATAATAGCAATAGACCCAACCCCAAAAGCAGTAGCAATAGCAGTAATAGTAGTATTCATAAAAATTCCCAATATATAAGTAGTGAAATTATAGCTAATTGAAGAAGGAGTTGTCTCATAGTGTTCATTAGTGGATTCCTTTCTACAAAGGAGTGACAAAAGAGAGAGCGAAGCGCATCTCAAAAAAAGGTATTAGACGAATTAAAGTTTTAGATTTGGGGTGAGTTGTGCTGGATGTGAATCCGAAGACGCACTGGTGTGCGTTGAGAGGTGAACTCCAGCGCAAATCGCGCCGAAGCTAGAACTTTAATACTTGTTGTAACCGTTTATTATGATGAACTTTGCGCCTTCACGCGTCGAACGGATCGCCACATATTTATCCGGATACTGATCTCGCAACTGCTTCAATGCAATCTGCACTAAAACACCATCCAAGATCTTTGTTTGAGCTTTGCCATCACGATCGATATTTTCGCAAACACCCACCAGATAACGGGTAATCGACTCTTCCTGGTTTTTCAAAAACTCTGCGATCTCCAGACGTAACTGATAACCGTATTTGGCATTGATCCAGTTAAAGATCATATAGGATAGTGCTTTGTAACGATATCCCTCTTTACCAATAAGAAGTGCTGCATCTGCACCATTGAAGTCGATCATCAAGGTGTTATCATCATAAACCGTCACATCGATCTCATTTAACTCAAAACATGTTTTTGAAAAGAGTGTGTTGATCTCTCTTTTGACCTCAAGCGCGACATCTTCAATGTCTCCAAAGGCCTCTTCTTCCTCTTCATCCTCAAACATGCTTTCAATAACATCTTCAATGTAGTCGTTTTGCTCATCTTCATCATCTTGATCTGTCACAAATGAGGTTGGAAGAATGGTCTCGTTAAGTACGCGGTGATGGGACACCTGCTCATCATAATCTTCTGACACTTCATCAGAGTCATCATAATCAACCTCCTCTGAAACAGGAGTAGAGACCTCTTCTCTTTGTGCTATAGTACCTTCACGTACTGCTTCTGGTTCCTGAATCTCTTTACGAAGAACAACAATAATCGCTTTTTTAGCAAAAAGTCCTAAAAATCCACGGCTTGGATGTTGTACAATCTTGACCTCTAATTCAGTCACAGAACATTCTAGTTGTACTGCCGCTTCAGAGTAAGCACTCTCTAATGTTTTTGACTCGATCTGTAACATAATTACTTACCTTCTGACTTACTGGCAGCAGCTTTAAGCGCTTTCATCGCTGTGAACTGCTTGTTAACAACCATCTGCTGTAAAATAGAGAAGATGTTGTTTACAAACCAGTAAAGTACCAATCCTGAAGGGAAGGTAATAAAGAAGAAGGTAAAGATAACCGGTAGGTACTTAAAGATCTTCTCTTGCATAGGGTCTGTAAAGTTGTTTGGTGTGATGTGCTGCTGATAGAACATCGTTGCACCCATCAAAATTGGTAAAATATAATAAGGGTCCATACGAGAAAGGTCATTGACCCAAAGAATCCATTCCGCACCCTGAAGCTCGACCGAGTTCAAAAGGACACGGTAGATCGCGTAAAAGACCGGGATCTGAAGCAACATTGGAAGACATCCGCCCAGTGGATTGGCACCCTCTTCTTTGTAGATCGCCATAACCGCTGCATTCATACGCTGTGGATCTTTTTTATGCTTTGCCTGTACCTCTTTGATCCTAGGTGCAACATCTTTCATCTTCTGCATAGAGAGCATCCCTTTGTAGGTCAATGGGAAGAGGATCATACGGATTATAAGTGTCAAGGCAATGATAGCCCAGCCCCAATTGCCAAAGAAGCCATGAAGCCATGAAAGCACTTTAAAGAGTGGTGCAGAAGCAAACGTGAACCAGCCATACTCAATAGCATTTGTCAAGACCGGATCGATCTTTTTAAGTACTTTATACTCTTTTGGCCCGATATAACCGTTGAAACTGAAGTCTTTTGAACCGTCTATATATACAATAGGATCGCTCTCTCTGTCACGGTCAACTACAACCGTCGTGTCCGGAGTCAAACCATAGATGATAGAAGCAAAATACTGATCAAACGAAGACGTTAGATGAACGTCCGTAAAGTTTTGGCGACCCTCTGCATCTTCATCTGCAATGATTTCTGTCATACCGTCACCATAATAGACCATAGCACCATGAACTGCCATCATCATCTGGCCCTTGCGCTTGACATGCTGACCAAGATAGACAAAGTAACGTGAGTCATGAGAGAGTGTGATATGAATGTCGTAATGACCATCAGCATAGATCGTCATAGTCTTTGTAACAGTCTCATTGCTCAGCTTTTGCTGCATTGTCACGACAGCAGGATGCCCTTCTTCTATCGACGCTTCACGAATACTTGTTGTATACGGTGTTTTTAGAGACTCAGTATCCATTGCTTTGTCAGCAAAACGAATGTGTAGCGGCTTAGTGCCGACTTGAGCAACCATCTGTGAATGGATGTTCTCTTTGTTGTTGTATTTTGCATCTTTAAGGATCTTGGATGAGATACGTCCGAGTGTATCGATCGTCATACTAAACTTCGGTGCTTCGAGCTTCACAAGAGCACTCGCATCAGTAGCAGCTATCTGTTCATCTGCCGCCACGTCATGGTTCAGCGTGGCATCAGGCATCGCCACAGAAGACGTTCCTGTCTTGGTGACACTGCTTTTGGCTTTGACTGTAGAATTGTTCTCTGCCGAAGTCTTTGCAGGTGGGAAAATTGCAGTATAGCCTACAAAAAAGACGAAAGAGAGAACAACGGCTAAGATTAGGCGTTGGTTAGCTGACATATTGTTTAACAAGGGTTACCCTTTAAATCGGAAATTTTTTATGATAGAAATCTTTTTGTTCTTAGATGGAACGAGCCAAAATTTTATCTTATTAATAGTTAAATCTTCTGCTTTTTCAACAGGTTTTTCGCAAAACCTATGCTTTTGTGGATAATCTATTCCTCCAGGGAACAGTTGGTTGCATGAAAGTATACGAAGTGTAGACCTGTAAAAAGCGACGTGCAGTGGATTTTCTTCAAATTGCCACCGTGCATACTCTGAACATGTAGGGTAATAACGACAACTTCCATAACCTATCAAGGTAAAAAACTTTTGATAGAGAGTAAGAAGACTAAGAAGTACTTTTTTGATCATTGATGATGCATCCTGCACGTTGTAATAACTTGGTAAAATCAAATTGAAGTTGTTCGTAGGTGGTCGAGGCTAACGCCTCTTTAGCGACCAGAATGTAGGTACCATCTTTGAGATGGGGGCACTGCTCTCTGAAGATGGCACGCATTCGACGCTTAGATCGACTGCGAACAACCGCATTACCCACTTTTTTGCTGGCAGTAAAGCCATAGGTTTTGACTCCCTTTTTAGGGAGATAGAAGAGGACAAGTGAACGCGAATGCTGGCTCTTGCCTCTTCTATAGACGAATTGAAATTCGCCATTTTTTTTGAGAATCGCAAAACTGTTTACACAGTTAGAGATTTTCTACCTTTTGCACGACGACGGTTAAGTACGCGACGACCGTTTTTAGTAGCCATACGAGCGCGGAAACCGTGAGTACGTTTACGTGGTGTACTGTGGGGTTGGTATGTTCTTTTCATAAGTCATATCCTTATATTATTTTTAGCTCGCAATAATATGAAATTCTTACTTAAAGCGTGGTTAAGTTTTATAAAATATGTAGAGTATTTCTATTTTTGAATAAACTTTCCACACCCTTTTTGAGGGTTTCCACCAAAGGTCTTGAAGTTTTTATCTCCATTTTGATAGGCAGCATTACGTGCACACAGATCTTTTTTCATACACTCTTGGTTGTTACAGGCTTTATCTACGATCATTGTCTCTCCTTACAATTTGTACGAAATTTTATCTAAAACTGTAATAAAGAGATATAAATAATGGCTTATTCTAAAAGAAAGTCTCGTAAAGGTTCAGAAACTTTAGATTGATCATGTGCATTCGTAATGTCAAGTAACTCCTGTTTCATCTTGGTGTGACAATCTTTACACCCCTGTATCACCTCATGTTCTTTAACACCGTTGTTTATCTTTTCCATGGGATGACAGGCAAAACAGTCATTTCCACACTCCGCCATAGAGTTAGGATCTGCACTGTGACAGTTAATACAAGTCAGCATAGGTTTATGTCGTGTGTCCGTTAAGATGGTGGGTTTAAGTGCCGGATGACAGGTTAGACAGTCCCCAGTACAAGCAAAAAGTGTTACAGATAAAAGGAGCCATATAGTTATAATTTTTTTCATGCCCCTATTATACTTTACTAAGTTAAACATCTGAAGGGACCCTTACCCTTTATAATAACTTTTTCTAATAACTCTAAGGTTAAATAAATCTTAGTCATGTATAATTCCGCAAAAACAAACAGGAATTAATATGAAACTATTCATCTCACTCTCTTTACTACTTACACTTAACACTTTTGCTAACGAGAACGAAGCCCCTTCTCAGCACTATACTGAGATTAAGAACAGTACCTATCTTGCTGCCTTGCAAAAACAAAGATCAGATGCTGTTCACCAACGTGAAGCCCGCGTAGATGTTCGTGAATATATGCGTTATAAACGCGCCAATCTCAAATAATACCTTACAGCCATTACCTTTTTAAAGGTGGCTTTCCCCTCATACAACACCTTATAACCGCAATCAGCCGCCCTAAGGGCGCCTCTGTAAAACATACAATAAAACCTAAGATCTCAAAGGTCTACTGTGAGGTATAAAAAAGATGTGAGAAAGGAACAACATTCACCACAGCTCAAGTATTTTCGTCAACTCTTTACAGTTTGAACGTATAACCGCAGGAAGCAACTACCCCAATGTCTATACCAGATACACTGATAAGCTTTTGGTTAATGTTGATGGATATAAGATATTATTGAATTTGGTACAGGTAGCATATAAGTCGCTTACAGCAATACTACTAAAGAAGAAAAGTTTTGACAACATGACATCAACAAAGATGAACATGCTGATCTTATAGGGTAGCATAAGGTATTGATACAGTTATCACCCTACCTGCTACGGTCACATCTTCAAAAAGAAGTGACTGTAGACTCATTGGAGATCATTAGCTAATAGCTACAGTGATCTCGTCATTTTGTGCATCGAAGGTCACGGTGTTACCCTCTTGAACCTCACCACTTAAGATCAGGTCAGCCAAACGGTCTTCTATGATCTCATAAAGTGCACGCTTCAGTGGACGTGCACCATATACAGGATCAAACCCTGCCTGTGCGATCAAGGTTCTCGCTGCATCACTCATAGTTATCGTGATGTCACGCTCTACAACCTTCTTGGCAATCTCTTGGAAGAAGATCTCCACAATACCTTCGATCTCATTCTCTCCAAGTGGATTAAAGATCACCGTGTCATCCAAGCGGTTCAAGAACTCCGGCTTAAACTTGCTTTTTAACTCTGCCATGACGACATTATTAAGTTCAGGATCGCCCTGCATCATCATGATCTTGTCACTTGCAATGTTGGAAGTCAAGATAATGATGGTGTTGGTAAAGTCTACCGTCACCCCTTTGTTATCTGTCAGACGTCCATCATCTAAAACCTGCAGCAACATGTTAAAGACATCTGGATGTGCCTTCTCAACCTCATCGAACAGCACAACACTGTAAGGCTTACGACGCACCGCTTCTGTCAACTGACCACCTTCATCGTAACCAACATACCCTGGAGGCGCACCAACAAGGCGAGAGACGGCATGTTTCTCCATGTATTCACTCATGTCGAAACGAACCAAAGCCTCTTCTGAGTCAAACAGGAACTTTGCTAAGGTTTTAGCAGTCTGTGTCTTACCCACACCAGTTGGTCCAAGGAACAGAAACGAACCAATAGGACGGTTTTTGTCAGAGAGACCCGCTTTATTACGCTTGATCGCTCGAGAGACCGCAAAGGTTGCTTTCTCCTGACCGATGACATCTTTGTCCAACTCATCTTTGATGTGCAGGACCTTATCTTTTTCACTCTGCAACATCTTGTTCACCGGGATCCCTGTCCAACGGCTTACAATACCCGCAATAGAGTCTTCATCAACACTGTTTTTAAGCAAGACGCCCTCTTTTTGCATCTCTTTCCATTTGCTTTGAAGGGCAGCTTCCTCTTCATTGAGTTTTGGTATATCACCATACTCTATGGCAGCAGCCTTTTCAAAGTCTCCTCCGTTTTTAGCCAACTCTGCCTCACGACGTTTTGCCTCAACCTCATTTTTGATCTTCGCAATAGTGTCAAAGACCTCTTTTTCCTGCTCGAACTGTGTCTCCAAAGAGCGGCGCTTCTCTTCAGCATCTGCCAACTCTTTTTCGATCTCTTTGAGACGTTTTTCATTAGAGGCATTTTCATCCATCTTTAATGCTTCACGCTCGACCTGAAGCTCTTGGACTTCACGTTTTACCGCTGCAAGTACATGTGGCTCAGACTCGATTTGCATCTTCAGTTCCGCTGCCGCTTCATCTATAAGATCGATCGCCTTGTCTGGTAGGAAACGGTCTCCAATATAACGCTCAGAGAGTTTCGCAGCAGCAATAAGCGCTGAGTCAGTGATCGTGACATTATGGTGTGCCTCTAAACGCTCCTTGATCCCTCTTAGAATCTGAAGAGACTGGTTAATAGAAGGCTCATCTACTGTTACCGGTTGGAAACGACGCTGGAGTGCGGTGTCCTTTTCAAAGAACTTGCGATACTCTTTAAGTGTCGTCGCCCCAATAGTATGTAACTCTCCACGTGCCAGTGCCGGCTTTAAGATGTTGGCAGCATCCATACCGCCCTCACCTGCACCCGCACCTACAATAGTGTGGATCTCATCAATGAAAAGAATGATATTTCCGCTCTTTTTCACTTCGTCGATCACCGCTTTTAGACGGTCTTCAAACTCACCTCTGTATTTTGCACCTGCGATCAGTGCCGACATGTCCAAGGCCACAAGACGCTTGTTTTGTAGGCTCAACGGTACCTCTTTATTATAGATACGCTGTGCAAGCCCTTCCGCCAAAGCAGTCTTACCTACACCCGGTTCTCCAAGAAGGATCGGGTTGTTTTTAGTTTTACGAATCAAGATCTGCATCATACGGTTGATCTCTTCGTCACGACCAATAACTGGAGCAAGCTTACCCTCTCCCGCTTCTGCTGTCAGATCAATACCATACTTGTCCAGACTTTCCAGATTTTCATCCGCGGTCTGGGACTCGATCTTCTGACCCCCACGCATCGATTCAAAAGTCTTGGTCAGCTCCAGCATGTCTACATACTTGGAGATCACCTCTTTAAACGGTTCCTCTTTGAGGTTTGCCAAAATAAAGGTGTCTACTGCCAAGAAGTTGTCACCTGTTTTGGTCATCTCTCCAACCCCACGCTCCAAGGCCTGAACCAGGTTACGTGATATACGTATATTCTCTTTAGAGACTGATGAAGATTTTGGTAACTTGTCGGCTAAGGATTTCACGTCAAGTTCGATGGCTGTTTTGTCAACATTCATCTTGTTGAATGCTTGGTTTAGCACTGAGTTACTGTTAGTAAGCAGCGCCCACAAAAAGTGTACCGGCTCTACTTCCATGTTTTTATTATGCAAAGCAAGTGAGAGTGCTGACTCTACTGCCTCAGTCATTTGGTGTGTTAGTTTTTCAAATATTGTATTCATAATTATTTCCTTTTAGCTTTTATTTGTGACATTATAGCAAGTTGAGCGTACTATTGTCAAGTAAACTTGATAGAAAGTGACTAAAGTATTACTTTTTACTCTCTATTCCATCTTAAATCTTATTTATTGTAATCATAGTTATCTGGTCTTTTGCTTTTCTATATATGGTAACCTTAATTTTACTTATTGAGTTACTCATATAACTTCTATCTTGTTTGGTTGCTACCATATTTTTTAAACTGTGGCGGACCGAACTTTTTACGACTCGGCATTTAGTGCCTCACTGCATTGCACTGTTGGTGCTAATCTTCTCTGTCGCGTCAGAGAAGTAATTTTCGAGAAAAGAAGAGAGACGCTGTTGTTGAGAGTGAGTAACCTTCAATCTAAAGCAATCAGTGTCCCGTTCTTTACACTACTACGACTCCAGTAGATCTTGCTGGGAATTTTTTCAATAGGGATAAAAGCGAGATAGCTTTCACATTAATCGATGCGTCACCGATTGCTCTTTTCCTCTAGCATCTGCAAGGCCGAACGGAATGTTCTTTTTAACGTTAAAAAAATGTCACTGTCTGAGACGTAGTCGAGTTTGACATTTTTAGATAGAAATGAAACAGAGAGAGGGAAATCGGTAGCTACCGTTATTGTGACCAAAGGAAATGCCCTTGGGTAAAGCCCGCTAGAGGCGATTTTTCTGTTTCTCTTTTTTTCAAGTAAAAAAGAGAAAGGACAATAAGATCAATTTTATAAAGAGACAAGAAGAAAATGCCCACATAAAATAGACAATTAACCAACATTTAACTATAATAGCGTCTTAAA